>JASLDK010000278.1 GCA_030145945.1 Nocardioides sp. | reverse complement strand
CCGCGAGATCGCCCGCCTGGCCGACGACTCCGGTGTCGACTGGGGAGCAGTCCAGTTCTGGGTCGGTGATGAGCGCTTCGTCGCCGCCGACTCCCCCGACCGCACTGTCGGTCAGGCCAAGGCGGCCTTCCTTGACGCGGTCGGCGCCCTCCGGGTGCAGGCGGTTCCGGCGTCGGACGAGGTGACCACCGCTGAGGAGGCGGCCGACGTCTATGCGGCGGCCGTCCGCGGATCCGTCGCCGAAGCCTTCGACATCGTGATGCTCGGAGTCGGCCCTGACGGGCACGTCGCCTCGCTGTTCCCCGACCACGCAGGCCTGGACGCCTCCGGCACGGCCGCGATAGCGGTCCACGACTCCCCCAAGCCCCCACCCGACCGGGTCAGCCTCACCTTCGAGGCCCTCAACCGGGCCCAGTCCGTGTGGTTCCTGGTCAGCGGCGACGCCAAGGCCGATGCGGTACGCCGAGCGCTGGCCGAGGTCGCGGAGGCTGATGAGGCTGCTGCTCTGCGCGAGACGCCCGCCCGCGGTGTGCGGGGCAGGGCGGAGACGGTGTGGTTCCTCGACGCGGGTGCTGCCTCGCTGATCTGAACCCGCGTCGGCGCGTCGTGTACAATGTGTACACAACACGCCGAAGGGGGATGCGATGAGCACGTCAGTGGCCTACCCGAGTGCCCGAGAGGCTCGGGAGCACTTCAAGGAGATTCTCGACGCGGCCGACGAGGGCCGTCCGGCCACTGTCACGCGTGACGCCCGCAGGGTTGCGGCGGTCGATGCCGATCGCTTGGTTCACTTCCTCACCAGCATCCGCCCCTCTGGCGCACAGGCCGTCGCCGAAAGCGGTGGTTGGTCGCTCTTCATTCCCGGTCTCCCGGTCGCGGCGGACGGCGCGAGCCTCGATGAGGCAGTCGAGGAGATGATCGTGGCGTTGCGCGACTATGCCGAGGCGTGGGTCGAGCGACTGCGTCTGGCGCCGAACCACGTCGACAACTGGGGTCTGGTTCAGATCGTCTCGCTCGCGTCCGACGAGCAGTTGCGCGACTGGCTGTTGGCCTGAGCCGTGGCCCAGCGACACCCAGCGGCGACGCGCAAGGACCACGAGAAGTTCTGCACGACCGAAGGCTGGACCGAACGGAAACGTGCGACCGGCAAACGCGGCACCCACCACGTCAACTACGAGTTCGCGCTCCCCGACGGCCGCATCCTGTTCACCAGGATCAGCCATCCGGTCGACCGCACCGACTACGGCGCGAGCCTGTGGTCCCACATCCTCAGAGATCAACTGCTCGTGACCGACGATGCTTTCTGGGCATGCGTCGACGACGGGATCGTGCCCGACCGTGGCCAGAGCCAGACCGACGCCGAGTCGATCCCGGTCGCGGTGATCCGAACCCTCGTCCATGAGGCTCATGTCCCTGAAGCCGAGGTCCGTGCGATGACGAAGGCCCAGGCGATCCAGCGGCTCACCGACTTCTACACCACCGGCACATGAACGGCGGATCCGATTCCTCGGCAGTGGCGACTCCGGCCGATCCCGACACTGACTTCTCGTGGAGGGACATCTGCGAGGCAGGAACACATGAACGCGGGCGGTAGGCGTCGCATTGTTGGCACCTGTCGAAATGCTCCTGCGACGCACTCCATGGACCCCGTAACGGGCCTCAATGTCGTGTCGGATCTGGACGGCAACTTTGTGACAGCGTTCCAACTGGGCTCAGCTCAACTCAATGACGTCCTCACGTCGGGGAGACTCTGGTGACCGAGCCGAAGATTTCAATCGAGTTCTCGGCCGACGAGGTGCTCGTGCTCTTCGAGTGGCTGCACCGCATGAGCGAGACCGGGCAGGTCACTTTCCTGGACCAGGCTGAACAGCGGGCGGCGTGGGATCTCGAGGCCGCATTGGAGTCGGCCAACCCAACGCTCTTCGCGGGCGACTATGTCCAACGTCTGAAGGCCGCCCGTGACCGTGTTAGAGACCCAGAGGACTGACCTGATGCTGGTGATGTCACCGATCTGAGTCGAGGCTGAGGTGTGCTCGTTCGTGCTCCACTCGGCACCGACACGCCGCCGTGATCGGCGTGTCGCGGCCATTCGGCGCACGAACGGACACACCCTCAGCCTCGATTCAGCGGAAGTCCCGCGACGACTGCCGCGCCTGCAACGCATCCCCCGCGCCGGGGAGCACCGTCTCCAGGGACTCGACCCGGTCGGCGACCAGGTTGGTGACGCCGTCCTGGCGCTCGACGATGCCACGGATGACGACCGCGACCCGGTTGCGGGCGGCCTGGCGGTGCACCTTCATCACGCCCTGGGAGCAGACGACGTTGAGCATGCCGGTCTCGTCCTCGAGGTTGAGGAAGGTGATGCCTCCGGCGGTGCCGGGGCGTTGGCGGTGGGTGATCAGCCCGGCGACATGCACCCGACGTCCGGCGGGGGTTCGCGGCACGTCACCGACAGCCTTGATCCCGGCGGCCGTCAGGGTCGGGCGGAAGTGCTCGACCGGGTGGAT
>JASLDK010000220.1 GCA_030145945.1 Nocardioides sp. | reverse complement strand
GCCGGGGTGTGGTGATCGCGACCCTGCTCGGCTTCGCCACGTCGCTGCTGATTGAGACCACCCAGACCACCGGCGTGTGGCACCTCTATCACTGCGCCTACCGGCTCTTCGACGTCGACGACCTGATGCTCAACACCCTTGGTGCGACCATCGGTTCGTTGATCGCGGCGATCTTCGTGCGACGTCAGCGTCCTGAGGTCGTCTGGCCGACGTCGATCACCTTCGGTCGCCGCCTGATGGGGATGGTCTGTGACGGACTCTTCGTGGTGCTGGTCAGCTCGGCCGTCGCCGTGGCCTGGCGGGCGATCCAGCTCTACGTGCTCGACGTACCCTTCGCCGACCTGCCGACGACCGAGCAACGCCTGTGGCAGTGGGGGATCCCTGCGTTGTGCGAGGTGGCCTGTGTGCTGGTCGGCGGGCGAACCATCGGGGAGTGGGTCGTCGCCGTGCGGACGGTGCCTCGCCGTGGCGGTCCTGCTCTGCTGGCGCGGGTCCTGAAGTTGGTGGCCGGCGTCGGTCCGCTGCTCCTGCTGCTCGCCCTGCCCGGCGCGTGGACAGGACTGCTTCTCCTTGCGTGGGCGTTGGCGACACTCGTTGGCGCCATTCCCGCCGCAGGCGGGCACCGTGGCCTCTCCCAGACCGTGGCGGGGCTCGACCTCGAGATCGTCCCGCGGTCCGCAGCATCGAGCGTCAGCCCGGGTTCCCCCACGGGTTGATGACGGCGACGCCCATGCCCTCGAAGTCGCCGGTCGTCAGCAGGTGTCCGTTCCGGGCTGATCCGCGAACCGGGCCACCGTCCACGCCACCAGGTCGGAGATCGCGGGCGAGCCGGCCTCGACGAGCGGCACGTGGTCCAGACCGGCGTACCTGCGGTAGTCGACGGCCTGACCATCGGCACAGCGCGCTGCGACATAGGCGTCCTGCGCCGCCGGCGTCACCAGGGTGTCGGCCTCGCCCTGGGCGATCAGGAGCGGTGCGGGGATCGGTCCGTCCGGGACGTTCTCGCGCAGCCGCGCCGCGAATCCGCCGCGATCGGGGTTCCCGCGCCAGATCGGCTTGTCCAGCGAGAGTGCGGTCGCGACCGACACCAGCGCGCTCGGCTCGGACAGGCAGCGCCCGGCGAGCTCGCGGACGATCTGCTGCGCTGCCGGTCGGACATAGGTGGCGTAGCTGACGTCGTCGTACGCCGCGGCGTAGGCGTCCATGACGAAGGAGGCGAAGATCTCGCCGCCGGTCACCTCGGCGAGGCTGTCGACCAGGGCCGGAAGGTTGCTGGCGGGGGCGAGCGCGGCGACGCCGGCGAGCGGCACTTCCGGTGCGTACGACGGCGCGAGCATGCCCGCCCACAAAGCTGCGTGGCCGCCCTGGCTGTGACCCCACACGACGCTCTGCGGTCCGAGGTCGGCATCGGTCAGCCCGCGTGCGGCCCGGACCGCGTCGAGCACGGAGCGCCCCTCGCCCTGGCCGATGAGATAGGGGTGCGGTCCGGCGGTGCCGAGGCCGACGTAGTCCGTGGCGACCAGGCCCCACCCGTGGGCGAGCACATCGTCCAGGGCGAAGAAGGCGCCCGACGAGAACGGCTCGCCGACGCTCGGGGCGCAGCCGGGCACGACGCCGGTGGTGCCGTGGGCCCAGGCGACGACGGGCAGGTCCGCCGAACGCTGCCGGGGTACGACGACCAGGCCGCTGGCCACGGCGGGCACGCCGTCGTCGCGGGTCGTCGTGTAGAGGATCCGCCAGGCCTGCGCCCCGGCCGGGATCGCGCGGGTGAAGGGCTCACTGCGGATCAGTCGACCGGGCTCGGACGGCACGGACGCGGGGGCGGTGTAGAACGCGTCGGGTCGGGGCGCCGCGTGGTCGATCGCCAGGCTCGCGGCCAGGAGAACGAGCGCGACGCCGGCGACCACGGCGTTGCCGACGAGACCGCGTCGTCCGGAGTGGTGGCGCCCGGTCAGGATCCGGGCGCCCAGCAGGACCATCCGGACGCCGAGGAGTACGCCGAGCGCCAGCACGCTGAGGTCCGGCCACGCCAACGCCAGCACGCCGAAGCAGATCGAGGCTGCTGCGCTCAGACCGGTGCTCCAGCGGGGCGGCCCGTGCATCCGGCGGGCGCCCCATGCCTCGAGGATTCCGTGGCCCAGGAGACCGAGCCCGATGACGACGACGGCGGCCGCGAGACCCGCGCCGGGCCAGGCGAGCAGCACCACGGCGGCAGTCAGGGCGATGCCGGCCCCGGCCTGTGCGAGCCGACGGTCGGTCCTGGGTTCGGGGAGATCGGCGAGCTCGCCGACCGCCGCGACCAGCAGACCGCCCACCACCAGCAGCAGGAGCACGGCCAGGGACGCGAACGGTCGCACGGCCAGGCCGGCGCCGAGGGCGACCAGCGCCACGCCGGTCGTCGTACGCAGGGCTGCGACCGCGACGGGGAGGACGGTCATCGGCTCAGATCAACTTCTTCACGACGCCCAGCGGCGCGTGCTTCATGACGGGCGCGAGGGCCGACCAGGGGAGGGGCGGGACGCAGGCGTCGCCGACCTCCTTCTCGATCGCGCTGACCATGGCGGCCACGCCCTTCTCGGTCGATGACATGAGTGGAGTCGCTTGGTCAACCTGGTCGTTCATCTCCGAGCGGATGTAGCCCGGGTAGAGCACGGTCACCTTGATCCTCTTCTGGAGCCTGGTGCCGTGCAGCTCCGTGCGCAGCCCTTCGGCCAGATGCGCGACGCCCGCCTTGGTCGCGGCGTAGGTCGTCATCGATGACGGCATGCCGCGCATCGCCGACATCGACGACACCATCACCAGGTGGCCGGCCTCCTGGGCGCGGAAGATCTCCATCGCGGCCTCGGTCTGGGCGAGCGCTCCGACGAAGTTCGTCATCGCCGTCTGCAGGTTGGCGTCGAAGCGGCCGGTGCCGAGCTTGGCGCCCTTCCCGAGCCCGGCGTTGACGACCACCCTGTCCAGGTGGCCGAGCTCGTCGCGGAGCTCGCCGAAGACGCGGAAGACCGCGTCATGGTCGGTGACGTCGAGAGCGCGAAGCGCGACCTTGCACCCCGGGCGTGCGGCGGCGATCTCTGCGCGGAGCTCCTCCAACCGTTCGGTACGCCGCGCGGCCAGCCCCACGTCGTACCCGAGAGTGGCGAACTGGCGGGCCATCTCGGCTCCGAGGCCGCTGGAGGCGCCGGTGATCAGGATCGTCTTCGAGGTCGTGGCCATGGGTGTCAGTGTGGCGCACGCGGTCCACGTCGGCCTGGGGCGTGATGACATCCTGCGGTGGTGCGGAGGACGTGGACGGCGGGCGTGGCGTTGGTGTTGGCGGCAGCAGGACTCGGGGCGGCGGTCGCGGGCGCTCAGGCAGTGGCCCCGGCCACGTGTGCCGGAGAGAAGGCGACGATCGTCGACCCGTCGAAGGGCAATGACCGGATCGTGGGGACCCGCGGTCGTGACGTGATCGTCGCGGGCCGGGGCAAGGGCCGCGACGTGGTGCTCGGGCTCGGGGGCGACGACCTGATCTGTGGCAACGCCCGCACTCGGGTGTTCGGCGGGCGCGGTGACGACACGATCATCGGCGCTGGTCGTGCCGATGGCGGCAAGGGAGCGGACACCTTCCACGGTGTGGGTGTGGCCCGAGGGGGCAAGGGTCGTGACGTCGCCTGGGTGCCGATGGGGACCGCCTCGTTCGATGGTGGCGCCGGGTGGGACGTGGTCGCCTTCTATGAGGGCTATGTCGCGGGCACGACTGACGGGGTCTACGTCAACCTGGCTCTGGGGCAGGCGACCTCCGAGACGCGCGCGGGTTCCCTGCGCAGTCGCACGTCGCTGTCGCGGGTGGAGGAGGTCATCGGCACTCCCGACAACGACCTGGTCCTCGGTGACGACGCCGACAACGTGCTGCGCGGCGGTGCCGGCAACGACGTTCTCGATGGGCGAGGCGGCATCGACACGGTGTTCGGCGGCAAGGGCAAGGACTCGTGCACGGGTGA
>JASLDK010000189.1 GCA_030145945.1 Nocardioides sp. | reverse complement strand
CGCCGACCCAGTCGGCGTTGTTGATGGTGCCGATGGCGATCATGTCGATCATCCTCGCGCCGCCGGTCGGCAAGCTGACCGACAAGGTGCACCCGCGCTACCTGACCGGAGTCGGCTTCGCCACCGTCGGGCTCTCGCTGCTGTGGCTGGCGCTCGCGATCAGTCCCGACGTCCCGGTGTGGCAGCTCGCCCTTCCGCTGGCGTTCATGGGCGCCGGGAGCTCCGCGATCTGGGCACCTCTGACGGCCACGGCGACCCGCAACCTGCCGATGCACATGGCCGGCGCCGGCGCCGGCGTCTACAACGCCACCCGTCAGATCGGCGCCGTCCTCGGCTCCGCGGCCATCGCGGTGTTCATGGACAGCCGACTCTCGGCCAACGGCCTGGCCTTCAACCCGTCGGCAGCCCCGGAAGGTGCGGCGAGCGGTCTGCCCCCGCAGGCCTTCGAGCCGTTCAGTTCTGCGATGGGCCAGTCGATGCTCATCACGCCGGCTGTCGTACTGGTCGGCCTGGCGGTCGTGCTGTTCTTCGTGCGGCCGAAGCCTGCCGTGCGCTGAGTGGCGTCTCGTGACGGCGCTGGCGCGCCTCCTCGACGTCGGCAGGTCAGGACAGCATGAACCCGAACAGCGGGCTGTTCGGCGGCACCTTCTCGACGGTGAGTCGTGACGTCTCCATCCGGGCCAGCAGCCCGGGCAGGTCGTCGCGATGCGCCATCTCGATGCCGACCAGCGCCGGTCCGGTCTCGCGGTTGTTGCGCTTGGTGTATTCGAAGAGCGTGATGTCGTCGTCGGGGCCGAGGACGTCGTCGAGGAAGCGCCGCAACGCACCGGGCTCCTGGGGGAACTCCACCAGGAAGTAGTGCTTGAGCCCCTCGTGCACCAGCGCCCGCTCGACGATGTCGGCATAGCGGGAGACGTCGTTGTTGCCTCCCGAGACGACCACCACGACCCGCGATCCGGGCTCCAGCGTCGCTGCAGCCTCGTCGAGACGCAGCGCAGCGGCCGCCAGGGCCCCCGCGGGCTCAGCAATGATGCCGTCCGCCTGATAGAGGTCGAGCATCTCGACACAGATCAGACCCTCGGGTACGGCGGCCGAGGAGAGTTCGACGCCCGACCGCGCCTCTGCGACCGCCCGATAGGTGAGGTCGCCGACCCGGCGAACGGAGGCGCCATCCACGAACGGATCCACCGACTCCAGCTCGACCGGACCGCCCGCATCGAGGGCGGCGGCGAGGGAGGCGGCACCAGCCGGCTCGGCCGCGATCACTCGGACGCCCGGCAGTCGCTCGCCGAGGACGGTGAGGCAGCCGGCGATCAGGCCGGCGCCACCGACCGGCAGCACCAGCGCGTCCGGCTGCCAGCCCAACGCCGCCGACTGCGAGAGGATCTCGGCCGCGACCGTGCCCTGGCCCGCAATGATCCCGGCGTGGTCGAAGGCGGGCACGATCGTCGCGCCGGAGGCAGCCGCGAAGTCAGCAGCCGCCACCGCGGCATCGTCGTACGCCTCACCGGCGATGACGACCTGGACCTTGTCGCCGCCGAGGGCGGCCACCCGATCGCGCTTCTGTCGCGGGGTGGTGCGAGGCAGGAAGATCGTGGCGTTGACACCGGCACGGGCGCAGGCGAAGGCGACGCCCTGGGCGTGGTTGCCGGCGCTGGCGCAGGTGACGCCGTGGTCGCGCTCCTCGTCAGTGAGCCCGGCGAGCACCGTGTAGGCGCCGCGGGCCTTGTAGGAGCGGACCGGGGTGAGGTCCTCACGCTTGAGCCAGACGTCCAGCCCGGTGAGGGCCGAGAGCCGGTCCGCGTGCTGCAGTGGCGTCGGCGGGATCACCGACCCGAGCAGTCCGGCCGCCCGGTCGACGTCAGCAGCGGTGGGGAGGACCAGGTCTCGTGACGGTCGCGGGGCGACCTCCTCGACCTCCGCCATGTCAGCCGACGGTCTTGCCTGCGGAACGCAGGTTCTGGCACGCCTCGACGACGCGGGCGGCCATGCCGGCCTCGGCCGCCTTGCCCCAGGCACGCGGGTCGTAGGCCTTCTTGTTGCCGACCTCACCGTCGACCTTGAGGACACCGTCGTAGTTGGCGAACATGTGGGCCGCGGCGGGGCGGGTGAAGGCGTACTGCGTGTCGGTGTCGACGTTCATCTTCACCACGCCGAAGTCGACCGCAGCCGCGATCTCCTCGGGGGTGGAGCCGGAGCCACCGTGGAAGACGAGGTCGAACGGCTTGGAGCCCTCGGCGAGACCGAGCTCGGCGACGACGGCGGCCTGGGCGTCGCGCAGGATCTCCGGGCGGAGCTTGACGTTGCCGGGCTTGTAGACGCCGTGCACGTTGCCGAAGGTCAGCGCGGTCATGTAGCGGCCCCGCTCACCCACGCCCAGGGCCCGCACCGTCGCGAGCGCGTCCTCAGGCGTCGTGTAGAGCTTCTCGTCGATGGCACCGACGACACCGTCCTCCTCACCACCGACCACACCGACCTCGATCTCGAGGATCACGTTGGCGGCGGTGCACAACGCCAGCAGTTCCTCGGCGATCTGCAGGTTCTCGTCGAGGGGTACGGCGGAGCCGTCCCACATGTGCGACTGGAACAGGGGCGCCTCACCGCGGGCGACGCGCTCGGCCGAGAGGGCGAGCAGCGGCCGGACGAAGCCGTCGAGCTTGTCCTTGGGGCAGTGGTCGGTGTGCAGCGCGATGTTGACGGGGTAGTTCTTCGCGACCTCGGCGGCATAGGCGGCGAAGGCGACCGAGCCGGTCACCATGTCCTTGACCGTGGGACCGGAGAGGTATTCAGCACCGCCCGTGGAGACCTGGATGATGCCGTCGGAGCCGGCCTCTGCGAAGCCGGCCAGCGCGACGGCACCTTCTCGATCGCCCAGTTCGGCTCGACCCGGTCGATCAACGCCTCGGCGGCCGCGGCGATCGCGATGCACTCGTGGGTGCGTCAGCACGCGGACCTCGCCGGTGACGAAGCCTGGCGCGGCTGACCCCTGA
>JASLDK010000173.1 GCA_030145945.1 Nocardioides sp. | reverse complement strand
GGCAGTTCGCACCGCCGAGCCGACGCCCGCGCCTGCGCTCCGCCAGGTCCCCGCTGCGGGCATCCGCACCAGCGTCGTGGTGCCGCTCCGCTTCCCTGACGGCTACGAGACCACCGCCGACGTGGTCACCTTCGACGGCCTCGTCGACGGCAAGGAGCACCTGCTGCTGGGGCTCGGCGCCTGGCGCGAACGCCTCGACGGGCTCGCTGCGGGTGGATCCGCGCCTCTCGTCCGTCCGCACAGCGAGTGCCTGACCGGCGACGTCTTCGGCAGCCAGCGCTGCGACTGCGGCCCGCAGTTGCGGGAGGCCGTCGAGCGGATCACCGACGAGGGCGGGTTCCTGCTCTACCTGCGCCAGGAGGGCCGCGGGATCGGGCTCTACGCCAAGCTCGACGCCTACGCCCTGCAGGACGCCGGTCTCGACACCTACGAGGCCAACCGGGCGCTGGGCCGCGGTGAGGACGAGCGCGACTACCGTGCCGCCGCGCAGATGCTCACGGCGATCGGCGCCGACCGGATCCGGCTGCTGAGCAACAACCCGGACAAGGCTCGCCAGCTCGAGGGCTTCGGCATCGGTGTGGACCAACGTGTTCCCACCGGCGTGCACCTCTCCGCCGCCAACGAGCGCTACCTGACCGTCAAGCGCGACCACACCGCGCACACCCTCGACCTCGGCGGCCTCTCCGCATGAGCGCCACAACCGTCACGGCGCCGCGATGGCTCGATGCCGAGGAGATGGCGGCCTGGTTGCCGCTCGTCCGGCTGATCCACGAGCTCCCGCAGACCCTCGACCGGCGGTTGCGCGAGGAGGCGGGGCTCACGCACACCTACTACGCGATGCTCGCGAGCCTGTCCGCGCAGGACGACCGCAGTCTGCCGATGGGGGAGCTGGCGGCTCTCACCTCGACCAGTCCGTCGCGGCTCACCCACGCGATCGGTGTGCTCGAGGAGCGTGGGTGGGTCCTGCGTCGACGCTGTCCCAGTGATGGGCGCAGCCAATTCGCAGTGCTCACCGACGACGGCCAGGCGCTGCTCGAACGGATCGCCGGCAACCACGTCGCCCACGTGCGGGAGCTGGTCTTCGACCGGCTCAGCCCCGAGCAGGTGCGTCAGCTCGCGCAGATCGCCACCGCGCTCGTCGGCGCACCGGACACGCTCGGCGCCGGCTGACGGCGAGGGCGTGTCGCGTCCGCGCGGCTCACGAACGGGCTCGCGATGGATCCCCTCAGGCGTCGAAGCTCCAGACCAGCATCTCGGTCGGCACACTCGCCGTCACGTCGTACGACGCCCCGCCGGTCCAGCAGAACGCGTCGCCCGCCGCCAACGGCTCGGCGAGCGAACTGCGCAGGAGCGCGCCGCTCACCACGAAAGCATGAACCCGCGACGCCGACGGGAGGGTGACGGTCTCGTTGGCGCCCAGGCGTACGACGTCCATCGCCGCGCCGCGGACCCGCACGGACAGCGGGCCGCCCGCGCCGACGACGCGAACCAGGCCGTCCCCGGGCGCTGGCTGCACCGGCGCCACGGCATGCACCGGTGCGCCGTCGACATCCGAGGTGTTCGGCGTGAGCCACACCTGGATGAACCGGGCCGGGCCGTCCGGGCCCGCGATCTCCGAGTGCCGGGTGCCTGATCCCGCGGACAGGACGCCGCAGTCCCCGGCCGACAGCACGACCGAGGACCCGGTCGCATCCGAGTGCACGACGGACCCGGACACCACCCAGGTGACGATCTCCAGGCCCTCGTGAGCGTGGTCCTCGAAGCCGACGTCGCGCCCCACCAGGTGGTCGTCGTGGCACACCATCGGCCCGAAGGTCAGCCGCTCGGGGTCGTAGTGCTCCCCGAACGAGAAGCCGTGCTGACTGAGTCGCCCCGGAACACGTTCGACGAACCTGCGCGAACCCCTGCGGATCTCCATGCTCACGTGTCAGATTGTGCCGCGGTGGTTCTCGTGGCACCGACCCCAGTCGGCATGGAAAGGTAAAGACCATGAGTGGCACAGACCTCCCGGGTCGCTTCCCTCCCGGGTTCCGGTTCGGCACCAGCACCGCGTCGTACCAGATCGAGGGGGCCGTCGCCGAGGACGGACGCGGCCAGACGATCTGGGACACCTTCACGGCGGAGCCGGGTCGGGTCGTGGACGGCTCGAGCGGTGCGGTGGCGTGCGACCACTACCACCGCTTCGGCGAGGACATCGACCTGATGCGCACCCTCGGCGCACCCGGCTACCGGTTCTCGATCGCGTGGTCGCGGATCCAGCCGACCGGCAGCGGTCAGGTCAACCAGGCCGGGCTCGACTTCTACGACCGGCTGATCGACGGCATGCTCGAGGCCGGCATCAAGCCGATGGCGACGCTCTACCACTGGGATCTCCCGCAGGCTCTCGAGGACGACGGCGGGTGGCTCAACCGGTCGACCATCGACCGGTTCGCGGACTATGCGGCCATCGTCGGGGAGAGGTACGCCGACCGCGTCACCGACTGGGTGCCGATCAACGAGCCCAACGTCACCACCCTGATGGGGTACGCCGTGGCGATGCATGCGCCGGGCAAGGCGTTGATGTTCGACGCACTGCCTGTCGGCCACCACCAGCTGGTGGCTCACGGCCGGGCGGCGATCGCGCTGCGCGCGGCGGGTGCGACGAGCATCGGTTGTGCCAACAACCATGCCCCGATCTGGCCGGCGAGCGACGATCCGGCGGACGTGGGTGCGGCGAAGCTGTTCGACATGCTGTGGAACGGCCACTACCTGGAGGGCATGCTCCTGGGCCGCTACAGCGACGATCTCGCCCTGTTGCTGGAGGACCACATCCGCGACGGGGACTTCGCGACCATGCGCCAGCCCCTCGACTTCTACGGCGTCAACTACTACAACCCGATGCGGATCGCGGCGGCCGACGAGGAGGCCGAGCTGCCGTTCGAGTTCCGTGAGGTGCTCGGCTATCCGATGACGGACTTCGGTTGGCCGGTGGTGCCGGATGCGCTCCGCGAGTGGCTGATCACCTTCCGCGCCCGGTTCCGGGCCGCCGTACCCCCGATCATGATCACCGAGTCGGGGTGTTCCTACGGCACCGGCCCCGATGAGAACGGTGTCGTCGACGACCACGAGCGGGTCGACTATCACGTGGCCCACCTGACGGCTGTTGCCGAGGCGATCGAGCGAGGGGTCGACGTGCGCGGCTATTACGCGTGGTCGTTGATGGACAACTTCGAGTGGGCCGAGGGATACACCCAGCGGTTCGGCCTCGTGCACGTCGACTACGACACGCAGAGGCGCACGCCCAAGCGTTCCTACAACTGGTACGCCGACCTGGTGGCCGAGCATGCGCGCAGGAGTGCCCCGGCCTGAGCGTCAGCGGCGACCGAAGTCCTGGGTCCACCACAACTGGTCGTTGTAGCTGATCACGCCCACCCCGATGTGGCGCAGGTTGCAGTCGAGGATGTTCCTGCGGTGACTGGGGCTGTTCATCCATGCGGACATCACGCCGCGTGCACTGCCGAAGCCGGCCGCGATGTTCTCGGCGACGCGCCGCCATTTCTTGTATCCGGCATAGCTGATCCGGTCGCCCAGGCTGGCCTCGCCGGGCAGGAAGTGCGCCATCGAGTTGTACCGCGCCATCCCGATGCTGTGGGTGCGGGCCGCCGCGCGCAGCTTCTCGTTGGACCGCAACGGCTGGCAGCCGGCCTTGTGGCGACGCTTGTTGACGAGGACCACGACGCTGTCCTCGAAGGACGCACCGATCGACATCTGGGCCCCCGCCGGGGCCGCGGGCACGGCCGGAGACACCGGAGAGGTCGGAGGCGCCGGCGTCGGCTGCTTGCCGCCGAGCAGCAGGGACAGGATGCCACTCAGCAGGTCGGTGAGTGTCCCGATTAGGTTCGGACCGTCGCCGGCCGCCGTCGCCGTCTGCGTGATGCCCGGGCTGGCGGGCGTCGCCGTGGCGGGAACGGTGCCGATCACGACGGTCAGCACCAGCAGCGGACTCAGGACGGCCGCGAGGACCGCTCGGGACAGGCGGAGCGACATGCCACGATCTTCGCCTCGGACCGGGTCCCGGCGCGTCGGGACGCCGTTCGGGATGCCCTGGTCAGTAAGGGCTAGAAAAGAATCACGTTCGGTGAGACCGGTCACGCTGACGTAACGCCCTGGTGAGCGAACGGTTCCGCTCGATTCCGCCCGATCTCACGAGGTGGCCTCCGGAGGAGAGGTTCAGCGCTGACCGAAGTCCTGCGTCCACCACAACTGGCCGCCTTCGAGCACCACGCCGACGCCGAGCTCCCGAAGCCGGCAGTTCAGGATGTTCTTGCGGTGGCTCGGGCTGTTCATCCAGGCGACCATCACCGACTCGGGAGCCGAGAAGCCGCGGGCGATGTTCTCGGCCACCAGCCGCCAGTTGCGATAGCCCGCCTGGGTGATCCTGGTGGAGAACTTCGCCTCGCCCGGCAGTTGGTGCGACATGACGCCGACCTGGGACATGGCCACCGTGTGCTTGCGCGCCGCCTTGCGCAGCTTGACGGAGTGCTTCAGCGGCGCGCAGCCGTTCTGGATCCTGTTCTCATTGGTCAGCGCGAGGATCCGGGACTCCATCTCGGGCTGCGTCAGCTTGCGGGCGAACGTGACGCTCAACGGTCCGGGACGCGTCACGGAGGCTGCCGTCGTACCGGCT
The DNA here is from genome assembly GCA_030145945.1 of Nocardioides sp. GTDB lineage: Bacteria > Actinomycetota > Actinomycetes > Propionibacteriales > Nocardioidaceae > Nocardioides. The sequence continues at coordinate 4,184 of JASLDK010000173.1, read as the reverse complement.
GAGGCGGGGGAGCCGACCCACTGGCCCAACGCGAGCACCAGCCCGAGCGTCGTGCCGAGCACGAGACCGGGCGTGCTGCGGCGGGTGAGCGACTTCATGGAGAGCCGATCGGTGGGCGACGCGCGGTCCTGAGTCCCGCCCGAGGATTCAGGACGAAGGTCCCGAGCGGCTCGGTCGCGAGCATGCGGCAGACATCGCCACGCCCCGATGCGTAGGCTCACACCGTGAGTATCCTCGATGACGCCCGCCCGGGCATGGACCTCGGCATCCGCCCCCAGGACGACCTCTTCGGCCACGTCAACGGCAGGTGGCTGGCCGAGGCCGAGATCCCCTCCGACCGCTCGAGCTGGGGCCCGTTCGTCCAGCTGGCCGACCAGGCCGAGGAGGACGTGCGCGTCATCATCACCGAGCTGGGGTCTCGTGACGGTCGCGGGGCGACCTCCTCGACCTCCGACGGGGTCAGCGAGGACGAGGCACGCAAGATCGCCGACCTGTTCAACTCCTTCATGGACACCGAGCGGGTCGAGGCTGCCGGACTGGCTCCCGTGCAGTCGCTGATCGACGCCGTCGCCGGCCTGCGCGACGTCCGCGACGTGGCGGCCTTCCTCGGCGAGTTCGAGCGGATCGGCGGCTACGGCCTGTTCGGGTCCTACGTCGACACCGACGACCGCCAGTCGGACCGTTACCTCTTCCACCTGGTCCAGGGCGGCCTCGGCCTGCCCGACGAGTCCTATTACCGCGACGACAAGTTCGCCGAGATCCGTGCGGCCTACGTCGCCTACCTGACCCGGCTGCTCACCCTCGGCGGCCATGCCGATGCTGACGCCGCAGCGGCCGCCCAGCGGGTGCTCGCGCTCGACACCCGGCTCGCTCAGGGCCACTGGGAGCGGGCCGAGACCCGCGACGTGCAGAAGACCTACAACCGCCTCACCGCCGACGAGCTCAAGGCGCTGTGCCCGGCCTTCGACTGGGACGCCTATGTCACCAACCTGGGCGGGAAGCTCAGTGGCCCGCAGGCGACCATCGCCGAGGTCGTGGTCCGCCAGCCGTCATACCTCCAGCATCTCTCGGCCGTCCTGGACGCCGAACCGATCGAGGCCTGGCGCGACTGGTTCCTTACCCGGGTGCTGCGCTCGGTCGCTCCCTACCTCACCCAGGAGTTCGTCGAGACCAACTTCGACTTCTACGGCCGCACCCTGTCCGGTACGCCGGAGCTGCGGGCGCGCTGGAAGCGGGCGGTGTCCTTCGTCGAGGGGGCGATGGGGGAGGCCGTCGGCAAGGAGTACGTCGCCCGCCACTTCCCGCCCGCCAGCAAGGCGATGATGGACGAGCTGGTCGCCAACCTGCTCGCGGCGTACCGCTCCTCGATCGGCAAGCTCGACTGGATGACCGAGGAGACCAAGGAGCGCGCCTACGAGAAGATCGCGACCTTCCGGCCGAAGATCGGCTACCCGGTCCGCTTCCGCGACTACTCCGCACTGACGGTGGTTCCGGACGACCTCGTCGCCAACGCGCAGGCCTCCGCCGGCTTCGAGACCGACCGCCAGCTCGCCAAGATCGGCGCCCCCGTCGACCGCGACGAGTGGTTCATGCTGCCGCAGACGGTCAATGCCTACTACAACCCCGGCACCAACGAGATCTGCTTCCCCGCAGGCATCCTGCAGAAGCCGTTCTTCAGCCCCGACGCCCTGCCCGCCGAGAACTACGGCGGCATCGGTGCCGTGATCGGCCACGAGGTCGGGCACGGGTTTGACGACCAGGGCGCGCAGTACGACGGCGAGGGCAACCTCAACGACTGGTGGACCGCCGACGACAAGGCTGCCTTCGAGATCAAGTCCAAGGCCCTGATCGGGCAGTACGACGGCTTCTCGCCCCGCAACCTGCCGGGCGAGCACGTCAACGGCGCGCTCACCGTCGGGGAGAACATCGGCGACCTGGGCGGTCTGACGATCGCGCACACGGCGTACCTCATCGCCGAGGCGGCGGCGGGCCGCGAGGCGACGACCGAGGACCGGGAGAAGCTGTTCTTCAACTGGGCCTATGTGTGGCGGACCAAGCGACGCCTCGAGCAGGAGCAGCAGTACCTCACCATCGACCCGCACAGCCCGCCGGAGTTCCGCGCCAACATCGTGCGCAACCTCGACGAGTTCCACGAGGTGTTCGGCACCGCTCCGGGTGACGGGCTGTGGCTCGACCCCGAGGATCGGGTGCGGATCTGGTGAGTTCGCGCAAACGGAACCGCTCGGGCGGGTCCGGCGGCGGCTCGGGGAGATGGACCCGCTATCAGCGGCCAGCGACCGATGACGTCGAGCGAGAGAATCGCGACCCCCACGGTCGGCCGCTGCCGGAGCCGACGCCGTCCGTGCCCGCCCCTGCCCCTGCTGCAGGGAGGAACGCACGACCGCGACGCGGGCGCCTGCGCTGGGCTGCAGTTGCTGCCGGTCTGGCAGGCATCGGCCTGCTGCGGGCGTTCGGCGGCGGGGAGCCGGCACCCGAGCCTTATCCCGCCGAGGAGCGCTATCAGCCAATCGCGACGGCGGACAGCTTCGCGGCTCTCAGCGTCGCACTACAGGAGAAGACCGGGCGTACGGCGATCCTGGAACTGCGCGGGTACGGCACCGACGACATCCAGGTGACCGTGCCGCCGGCCCGGCCCGATGACCTCGCCGAGGTGTGGGAGTGGGACGGCAAGGTGCTCGAGAAGTGGATGGGCGAGCAGCCTCGCGACAAGCTGCCCTTCGACCTCGGTTCCGTCGACCCTGAGGTCCTGGTCCGCCTCGACGAGGAAGCCCGCGGTCGCAGCGACGGCCGGATCAGCTCGAGCCACTATGACGTCGAGAAGCCCGTCGACCCGGCGTACGACCACTGGGTCTATCTGAGCGTCTCCGAGGTCGATCACGGCGGCGTGGTCCTGTGGGCCGACCTGGACGGCACCGTCGAGTCGGAGCTGATCAACAAGAGCTGGCGCGACGACTGACCGGAGCCTTTGCCGCGCCATGGTCGAGCGGCTGCGGGACGGGTCGTCCCACAGCCGCTCGACCCGGTGCGTTCAGTTGATCTGGAAGAGGAAGCCCTCGTCCTTCTGCTCGATCGTGTTGTTGTCCTTGCGCAGGAGGGTCTGCACCCGGAAGCCGTTGGTGCAGCCGCCGTCGGCCACCTTCGAGGTCGCCTCGATGATCGTGGAGGTCCCCAGGGTCGTCGTGTCGTCGTTGCCGTAGTCCGGCGTCGCGATGATCACGGCGTTGGCCGGCGTCACGTTGGCTCCGGCCACCGTGAGGCAGGTGTTGCCGAGGTTGTTGCCGACATTGACCTGGGCGGTGACCGAGACGCCCGCGGGCGCGCGGCGGAGCGTGACGACGCCCACCTTGTTCACCGAGCCGGAGATGGTCAGGTCGCCCAGCCCTGCCCTGACCGCGCCACTGAGGTCCGCGGTGTCGACCGACCCGTCCGCGATGTCCGCACCGGTCAGGTTGTTGTTCTTGATGTCCTTGGTGGTGACGGTGTTGTTCTTGATCTGCTTGCCGGTGATCATCCCGCCGGCGACCGCACCGGTTGCGCCGGAGGCCACGACGAGCCCGGTGGCGAGGGCGATGGTGGCGACGGAGGACTTGCTGATGAAGCTCATGACGGTTCCGATCTCGTGTTTCGTGAGGACGACACGAGTCTGGGTTCCGCGCAGGGCCGCGTCCTGAGCAGCGATTGCTCAACCCCTGGGTGGGTGTTACTCACCCAGGGGCACTCGACTGGTGGGGTCAGCCGACGTTGGCGCAGATGGCGTAGGCCTTGAGCGCCAGCGGCGATGGTGAAGTGTTGGTGCCCCTCACTCGGATCGCGTTCGCATTGGTGGCGTTCGGGACGGTCGGGGTGCCGTTCTCGAAGTGTTCGAAGTCGACGCGGTTGAGGTTGCCGGTGGCGAGACCGTCAGGCTGCCAGGAGCCCGACCCGCCGACGATCTGTTTTCCGGCGGGACAGACCGCTCGTGCTGTTGCGATCCCGCCGCCTCCGGCAACCGAGTCGCCGATGACAGTCACCAACTCGTAGCCGGCGAGAGGCCGTGCGCCCGGAGCAGCACCGGCCTGAAGTGGGGCCGACAGGTCGGCGGACTGCAGGGTGCCGTCCTTGATGTCCTTGGTCGTGACGGTGTTGTTCTTGATCTGCTTGCCGGTGATCATCCCGCCGGCGAC
>JASLDK010000169.1 GCA_030145945.1 Nocardioides sp. | reverse complement strand
CCCTTGGGCTGACCGGTGGTGCCGGAGGTGTAGAGGATGACGGCGGTGTCGTCGTCGCTCACGTCGACAGAGTCGAAGGTCGGGGCCTGGCCGGCGAGCGCCTGGCCGAGGGTCTCGGTGCCCTCGATCGGCGAGGCCGCCATCGGGTCGGCAGTCACCATGAAGAAGTGCTCGCAACCGTCGGCCTCCTGGAAGCCGGCGTACCCCTCGGCACCGATGGCGAGGTCAGGCGTGCCCTGGAACGCGAAGTAGGCCTTCGCGTCGGAGTCGCCGAGGTGGTAGGCGACCTCGCGGCCCTTGAGCAGCACGTTGAGCGGCACGACGGTCGCTCCAGCCTTGAGGATGCCGTAGTAGATGATCGTGAAGTACGGCAGGTTGGGGCAGCTCAGCGCCACCTTGTCGCCGGGCTTGATGCCCCGCGAGACCAGCAGGTTGGCGACCTGGTTGGCCGCACCGTTGACCTGCGGGTAGGACAGGCGCGTGTCGCCGAAGACGATCGCGGTGCGGTCGGGGTAGGTCTGCGCGCTGTTCTCCAGGAATGCTGCAAGGTTCGTCATGGCCACAACCTACTGTCCACGCGTGAGCGTGGTCACTGGTCACCCGACCAGTTCGACGTCGGCCCGGTTGTGCCCGGGACCAAGGCTCGGGCGGGTGAGTCAGAACCGCTCGCCGGTGAGGCGCTCATAGGCCTCGATGTAGCGGCTGCGGGTGCGCTCGATGACCTCAGCAGGAAGCGCCGGCGGTGCCTCGCCGGACGCCTTGTCCCAGCCACTCTCCGGCGAGAGCGCCCAGTTGCGCACGATCTGCTTGTCGTACGACGGCTGCGTGCGGCCCGGCTGCCACTCGTCCGCCGGCCAGTACCGCGAGGAGTCGGGGGTGAGGACCTCGTCGGCGAGCACGATGCGACCGTCTCGTGACGGTTGCTGCGCAGCCTCCTCGACCTGCGGAGCAGTCCCGAACTCGAACTTCGTGTCGGCCAGGATGATCCCCTGCTCGCGGGCGATCTCCTCGGCACGGCCGTAGACCTGGAGCGTCAGATCCCGCAGTGCTGCGGCGGATTCGTCGCCGATCGTGCGGGCGACGGCGTCGTAGGAGACGTTCTCGTCGTGGTCGCCGAGCTCGGCCTTCGTGGCCGGGGTGAAGATCGGCTCCGGCAGGCGGCTGCCGTCCTCGAGCCCGCTCGGCAGCGCGATCCCGCACACCTCGCCCGTGGCGCGGTAGTCGAGGAGACCCGAACCAGTCAGATATCCCCGCGCCACGCACTCGACGGGGAACATGTCGAGCCGTTCGCAGATCACCGCGCGGCCTCGGACCGCCTCGGGGACGTCCGTGGAGATGACGTGGTTGGGGACCAGCGAGCTGAGCTGGTCGAACCACCACGACGACATCCGGGTCAGGATCTCGCCCTTGTCGGGGATCGTCGTCTCCAGCACGAAGTCGAAGATCGAGAGCCGGTCGCTCGCCACCATCAGCAGCTTGCCGGTGTGCGGGCCCTCGGTGAGCTCGTAGAGATCGCGCACCTTCCCGGAGTGCAGGTGGCGGGTGCCGGGGAGCTCCGGCGCGGGCGGGATGTTCGCGAGCGTCACGAAGGACAGCCTATTGATCCGGCTGTCCTTCGTGGTCTGCGCCCGCTGGACGGATCGCCCTCAGCCGCCCGCGATCGCCGCCCGGTAGTCGTCCTGGGAGACCCACTGCGCCGACCGCACCGCTTCGAGGAAGTCATTGCGCGTGCTTCCCGTGCCCTCGAAGATCAGCACGGTCGTCGGCGTCGCTGAGAGCGCGACGACGCGGTAGTGGACGCTTCCCTCATCCCACTCCGCCAGCAGTGCTCGCCGGCCCAGGACCCGGACGGACTTGCGCACCTCCGCGTCCCGGTAGCGGTCGTAGGCAAACGGGTCCGGAACGTTCCCGACGGTCGCCATCACGATCCTCGCGTGACCGCGCTCCCAGAAGACGTCCTGGTCGAGCCCCATCGACCACCCCGGAGCGCGGATCAGCGCAGGCCTCTCCGGTGCGGGCGGCAGGCCGTTCCCCTCCGCTCCAGGCCGCACGAAACCGTCGCCGGTGAAGGCCGCCGCAGGGAACGTGGCACGGACCTGGTCAGCGGCCAGCGGACGGAGACCGGCCAGCATCTCGTCGTACGCCGTGCGGGAGAGCCCCCTGCCGCGCACCTCGATCAGGTGGCCACCGACCGCCTCCCGCAGCGCCGCGTGGTCGTCGCCGTCGTAGGCCCAGACCTGCGCAGGTGCCCCCAGCAGCTCGATGCCCTCACTGGCACCGATGCCCTGGCGGTCGGCGAGATATCCGGCGTACTGGTCCGACGGGCGCCAGTTGATCTCGACCTCGGCTCCATCCGGACGGCCATAGGCGAGGTCAGCGCCCTGGTCGGTGACCCTGGCCCGGTCGAGGGTCCAGCCCTCGCCCGCCAGGACGACGTACTCAGGTGACTGCGCTTGCGGCGAGGCGGCCGTCCCCGGCCGGGATCCGTGGTTCCCGAGCCAGGATGCGCCCGCGACCACGGCGAGAACGGCGGCAGCGGCGGCCAGGACGGGCAGCACGTGGCGCCGGCGGTGGCAGGAATGCCCAGAACCTCAGCGATCTCGCGCGATTCGAGGCCCTCCCACAGGTGCAACTGGAGGACCTCGTCGTCGCGTGCGCTGAGCCGCTTCATCGCGGCGGTGACGTCCGCGCCGTGCACGACGTCGTCGGCGATGTCGGCCACCGCGACGGCGACCTGGCGGCGCAGGCGTTCGCCCAACGCGACCCGGCGGCCGTCACCGCGCCGTTGGTTGGCCAGCGTCCGTCGCGCCACCGCATAGAGCCATGGCCGCGCGCCATCGCCCATGGGCACGTGCTTCAAGCGTCGCCAGGCGACGAGGAAGGTGTCCGAGGTGACGTCGGCGGCATCCTCCGGCCTGCCGGTACGCCGAAGGGCGAACCCGAGCACGGCGTCGAAGTGCTCGTCGTACAAACGCCGGAAGAGCTCGGCGCGCTCGTCGACCGGGCCGGGGGTGCCTCCACAATCCCTCATGTCTCTCCCCTGTCCGCCCGGAGCAGGATCGTTGCGTCCGATGGGCTCGAACACAAGATCGGGGGTCGTGCTCGGAGCGGATCGGACGGATGGCAGAGTGCAGCCATGACGGACTCCGCGCAGCCCCTCATCGACAGCTCGTCCTTCGCCCCCGAGACGGTGGTCTGGGAGGACGAGGTCTGGATCCTCGCCCGCCACGACGCAGGTGATCGCCTGGGCCTGACCCTCCACCACCGCGAGCCCGAGGGCCTCGGACAGCTCTCCGACGAGCACGCCTCGCAACTGGGTCGGATCGGCAACCGACTGATCCGGATCATCGAGAACCTCCCCGAAGCCGGCACGGTCAGCCTGACCCGGACGACGTCCAAGAACGTCCAGCTCGCGTTCGAGGTCGAAGGTGTCAACCCTGCCGGCCTGCACGACGTCGCCGTGAAGCTCGCCAACTGGGGTGGCGACGCGCGCGCCTGACGCGGCACCTCAGCCACCACGACGACGGTCATAGGCTCACGTCATGTCCGTCGTGAAGATCAACGCCATCCAGGTCCCGCCGCATGCCGGCCCCGAGCTGGAGAAGCGGTTCGCCGCCCGAGCCAGCGCCGTCGAGGGGTCCGCCGGCTTCCTCGGTTTCCAGCTGCTCCGTCCCACGGCTGGCGAGGACCGCTACTTCGTCGTCACCCACTGGGCCGACGAGGAGTCCTTCGCTGCGTGGCGTGACGGCGATGCCCGCGCCGCTCACGCGACGCCGGAGGGCGAGGCGCCCCGCAAGCCCGTGTCGACAGGCGCAAGCCTGCTGGAGTTCGAGGTCGTGCTGGACGTCAAGCCTGCGTGAGGATCCGCGCCGCGCTGCGCAGGTCGGCCGCGACGGCCGGTCCGGCCCCAGCGGTCAGCAGCCTCCCCAGGCCGAAGCCGCGCACGGCGAAGTCTGCGCTCACCGTGCATTCCTCGGTGCCAGTCGCGACGAATCGGAGTTCGAGCAGTGCGTGAAAGCGGCCGAAATCCCCCTCCTCGACCCAGCGGTACGGCGGCTCGCTGACCGTCGTACGCATCCGAGGGCGAACACCCGGCACTGCCGTGATGTCCGTCCAGGTGCTGAGGTCGGGGGCGACGTCGGCGACCGCTCGGAGGGAGGACTGCCACTCCGGACGGTTCCGCGGGTCGACAAGGTAGGCATGGGCCCGGTCCGCTGAGACGGGGAAGGGGACCTCGATGCGGCTCATCGGGTCGTGCCCGTCAGAGGATCGCGCCCGGGTTGTAGGCGGCTGCGGCGGGGTGCTGCGCGACGATCGCGGCGACCTGGCGGCAGACCTCCTGGGTCTGCGCGAGCGCCGCACCGGTGAAGGTGATCGGCTCGGCGACGAGCGACTCCAACTGCTCGGTGGTGAGGCCCAGCCGCTCGTCGGCGGCGAGCTTCGCGAAGACGTCGTTCTCCGCCTGGCCCTTGCGCATCGCGAGGGCGGTGCCGACGGCGGCCTCCTTGATGGCCTCGTGCGCACTCTCCCGGCCGACCCCGTTGCGAACCGCGGCCATCAGCACCTTGGTGGTCGCCAGATAGGGCAGGTAGCGGTCGAGCTCGCGCTGGATCACCGCTGGGAAGGCGCCGAACTCGTCGAGCACGGTGAGGAAGGTCTGGAACAGACCGTCGACCGCGAAGAAGGCGTCGGGCAGTGCCACCCGGCGTACGACGGAGCAGGAGACGTCGCCCTCGTTCCACTGGTCACCGGCGAGCTCGCCGACCATGGAGAGGTAGCCGCGGGTGACGACGGCGAGGCCGTTGACCCGCTCGCAGGAACGGGTGTTCATCTTGTGGGGCATGGCGGACGAGCCGACCTGGCCCTCCTTGAAGCCTTCGGTGACGATCTCGTTTCCGGCCATTAGCCGGATCGTCGTGGCGAGGTTGGAAGGAGCCGCGGTCAGCTGGACCAGCGCAGAGAGCACGTCGAAGTCCAGCGACCGCGGGTAGACCTGGCCGACACTGGTCAGAACTCGCTCGAAGCCGAGGTGCCGGGCCACGCGCTGCTCGAGGTCGTTGAGCTTGTCGGCATCGCCACCGAGCAGGTCGAGCATGTCCTGTGCGGTGCCCATCGGGCCCTTGATGCCGCGCAGCGGATAGCGGCCGAGCAACTGCTCGATCCGCTCGAGGCTGATCATCAACTCGTCGGCGACGGTCGCGAACCGCTTGCCGAGGGTGGTCGCCTGGGCCGCGACGTTGTGACTGCGTCCCGCCATCACCGTGGTCTCGTGCTCCGCCGCAAGGCGGGCGAGCCGCGCCAGAGTGGCGATCGCGCGATCGCGCAGCAGCTCGAGGGACTGCTTGACCTGCAGCTGCTCGACGTTCTCGGTGAGGTCGCGTGACGTCATGCCCTTGTGGATGTGCTCGTGCCCGGCGAGCGCGGCGAACTCCTCGATCCGCGCCTTCACGTCGTGGCGGGTGATCCGCTCCCGGGCGGCGATGCTCGCCAGGTCGACCCGGTCGACGACCTTCTCGTAGGCCTCGATCACGCCGTCGGGAACCTCGATCCCGAGGTCCTTCTGTGCCTTGAGGACGGCGATCCAGAGCTGCCGCTCCAGCACGATCTTGTGCTCCGGCGACCAGATGGCGGCGAGGTCGGCGGCGGCGTAGCGGGTGGCGAGGACGTTCGGGACGGTCACGGTGGGCCATTCTCCCACGGTTGCCGCAGGTGCCGTGAGTCAGCGCAGCGGGCGGACCATCACCATCTCGCCGTCCTCGTTGCCGCCTCGGATCTCGGTGAACCCCGACTTGGCCGCGACCCGAAGGCTCGCCTTGTTGTCGGGCGCGATCGAGGCCCGCACCCGTACGCCGGACGCGTCGGCGCGCTGCAGCAGCGCTTCCAGCGCCTCGGTCGCCAGGCCGTAGCCGCGCGCGGCCTCGACCAGTCCGTAGCCGACCTCCACCTCGGGCACCTCGTCGGCAGCCGGCTCGGGCGGCCCGAAGAACCCGATCGAGCCGATCACCAGGCCCTGCTTGAGGGAGACGATCGAACGCGGGCCCCACGCGTCGCCGTCACGCCACAGGGTTGCGGCGCCCTCGTCGTCCTCCCGTGGAAACTGCGGGTGCCAGTCCGCTCGGCGCTCACCGGATCTGATGGCCGCGACGGTGGCGGCGTCCCACAGCACGAGGTTGAGTCGAGCCGTCCGAACACCAACCTGCTGCTCAGTCATGACGGTCAGCGTTTCACACCGCTCGCAGGATTCCGGCGTCGGAATCCTGCGAGCGGTGTGAAAGGACGAGACACGTCCTCAGGCCTCGAGGATCGAGGCACCCTCGATGACGCCGAGCGGCTCGGCGGCGATGTCGGAGCGACGCTGCAGGCCGTCGAAGGAGATCAGGTCGGCCGCGGCGTAGGCGCGGGCACGGGCGTCGGCGACGTCGTACCCGACGGCTCGGACGGCCAGGACCCGTCCGCCGGCGGTGACCAGGTGCTGGTGGTGGGCGTCGCCGGGCTCGGGGGCGTCGACCAGGGCGGTGCCGGCGTGGATGACGTCGACGTCGTTGACGCCGTTGGCGCGGCCCACGCCGGTGATGTTGTCGCCCTTCGACGAGGACTCCGGATAGCCCGCCGAGGCGAGCACCACCGTGACCGAGGCGCCGTCACGGAACCGCGGAGCCTCGACCTCAGCCAGGCGCCCCTCAGCCGCAGCCCGGAGCAACTCACCGAGCGGCGACTCCAGCAGTGCCAGCACCGGCTGGATGTCCGGGTCGCCGAAGCGGCAGTTGAACTCGATCACCTTGGGCCCGTCCGCAGTGAGGGAGAGGCCGACGTAGAGGCAACCGACGTACGGCGTACCGCGCTTGCGCATCTCGGCAAGCGTCGGGTCGACGACCTGCTCGATCACCTGGTCGGCCAGGTCGGCCGGCGCCCACGGGAGCGGCGAGTAGGAACCCATCCCGCCGGTGTTGGGGCCACGGCCGCCGTCGAAGATCCGCTTGAAGTCCTGCGCCGGTTGCAGGGAGCGCCCGATCTCACCGTCGCACACCACGAAGACCGAGCACTCGGGCCCGTCGAGAAACTCTTCGATCACCACCCGCCCACAGCCCGCCGCATGCGCGAGGGCCTCGGCACGGTCGCGCGTCACCACGACACCCTTGCCGGCGGCGAGGGCGTCGTCCTTGACGACGTACGGCGCTCCGAACTCGTCGAGCGCGGCAGCGACCTCCTCGGGAGTGGTGCACGTCCGTGAGCCCGCGGTCGGTACGCCGGCTGCTGCCATCACCTCCTTGGAGAACGCCTTGGAGCCTTCGAGCTGCGCAGCAGCGCCGGAGGGCCCGAAGACCGCGATCCCCGCCTCCCGTACGACGTCCGCGACCCCCGCGACGAGCGGCGCCTCCGGCCCCACCACCACCAGGTCGACGCCCAGCGACGAGGCCAGTGCGGCGACCGCCACACCGTCCATCGGGTCGACATCGTGGAGGGTCGCAAACGCCCCGATGCCCGGATTGCCGGGGGCCGCATGCACTTCGAACACTCCCGGATCACGCGAGAGGGAGAGGGCGAGGGCGTGCTCGCGGCCGCCGGTGCCGATGACGAGGGTCTTCACGGACTGGCTCCTGCTCAGCGCAGCGGGTGACGGACGACGGCCTGCTCACGCTCGGGACCGACGCCAATGACCGAGATCCGCGCACCGGAGCGGGCCTCGACGAACTCGACGTAGTCCTGGGCGTTCTTCGGCAGCTCGTCGAAGGAGCGGCAACCAGAGATGTCCTCGGTCCAGCCGGGGAGCACCTCATAGATCGGCTTCGCGTGGTGGAAGTCGGACTGGTTGACCGGCATCTCGTCGTGGCGGACACCGTCGACGTCGTAGGCGACAGCAACGGGCAGCTCGGCCAGGCCGGTGAGGGTGTCGAGCTTGGTCAGCACGAAGTCGGTGACGCCGTTGATGCGCGCGGCGTACCGCGTGATGACGGTGTCCATCCAACCGCAGCGGCGCGGGCGACCGGTGGTGGTGCCGTACTCCCAGCCCGCCTTGCGCAGGAACTCGCCGTTCTCGTCATCGAGCTCGGTCGGGAAGGGTCCCTCGCCGACGCGGGTGGTGTAGGCCTTCGCGATCGCGATGACCTGGTCGATCCGGTTCGGCGGGACGCCGGAGCCGGTGCACGCACCCGCACTGATCGCCGAGCTGGAGGTCACGAACGGGTAGGTGCCGTGGTCGACGTCGAGCAGGGTCGCCTGCCCGGCCTCGAAGAGCACGACCTCGTCGCGGTCGAGAGCCTCGCTGAGCAGGAGCCCGGTGTCACAGACGTACGGCGCGAGCCGGTCCGCGTGCGCCAGCAACTCCTCGACGACCGACGCGACCGAAGGCGCCCGGCGGTTGTAGATCTTGGTCAGCACCTGGCCCTTGAGCTCGAGCGCGCCCTCGACCTTGGCGGTCAGGATCTTCTCGTCGAACAGGTCCTGGACCCGGATGCCGATGCGGTTCATCTTGTCGGCGTACGTCGGGCCGATGCCGCGACCCGTCGTACCGATCTTGCGGGAGCCGAGGAAGCGCTCGGCGACCTTGTCGAGGCCACGGTTGTAGCTCGGGATGACGTGGGCGTTGGCGCTGAGCTTGAGCCGGCTGGTGTCGACGCCACGGGACTCGAGGCCGTCGATCTCGGTGAACAGGACGTCGATGTCGACGACGACACCGTTGCCGATGACGGGCGTGCAGCCCGGCGTGAGAATGCCGCTGGGCAGCAGGTGGAGGGCGTACTTCTGCTGTTCCTCGCCCTGACCGATCACCACCGTGTGGCCGGCGTTGTTGCCGCCGTTGAACTTGACGACGTAGTCGACCTGGCTGCCCAGGTGGTCGGTCGCCTTGCCCTTGCCCTCGTCGCCCCACTGGGCTCCGACGATCACGATTGCTGGCATCGTGCCTGCTCCTTCACTCGGACGGAGTCCCTCCGTCCGGCGGACGGCTGCTCAACGCACCACTTCTCGGTTGCTGTTCGGGTGTCGGTCAAGCAAGAAGCCCCGGCAAGGACCGGGGCTCTCTTGCAACGCAACGTTACCAAAACGCGACCGAGGGGCTAGATTCAGCAGAACAAGAACACGTTCTAGTTTGGGAGCAGCCATGGCCGCCAGCCGCGAGACCATCCTCGAGACGATCCAGAAGTACGTCGACACGGTCGCCACCGGCGCCTCCGCCGATGTCGTCGCGCTCTATGCCGACGGCGCGACCCTCGAGGACCCGGTCGGCTCGGAGGTTCGCACCACCCGCGAGCAGATCGCCGAGTTCTACGGCACGCTCGACAGCCTCGAGCAGACCGGACGCCTGCTCTTCGCGCGGGTCGCGGGCAACGAGGCGGCGTTCTGCTTCGAGCTCGCCACCAAGGCCGGCGACCAGACCTTCACCCTCTCCCCCATCGACGTGATGACCTTCGACGACGACGGTCTGATCACCAGCATGCGCGCCTTCTGGGCGGGCGAGGACATGGTCGTCAGCTGACTGTTCGATCGTGCCGACCCGGCAGAAACTAGCGCCGGAATCGTGCCGACCCGGCAGAAACTAGCGCCGACTTCCTGCCGACCCGGCAGAAAGTAGCTCTGTCCGATGCCACTTTCTGCCGGGTCGACGTGTTCCGAACGCGAGTTTCTGCCGGGTCGACGGAAATCAGGAGCCAGTTCGAGCCGGGTCGGCGAGGCGGGCGGCAATCTCCGCGACGACGGCGCGCGCAAGGCTCTCGCGGGTGTCGTCGTCGCGCTCGGGTACGACGCCGTGGACGTCGCCACTCGCGAGCAGGTCGAGCGCGCCGACCTTCTGCTGGGCGGCCATCTCGGGGGCCCGGGAGGGCTCACCGTGAACGATCACGGACGCGCCCTCCGGCGGGAGCGGTGAGAGCCAGGCCCGTTCCGTGGCGAGGACCGTGCTTGCGGGAAGCAGGGCGAGCGCGCCGCCACCGCAGCCCTGGCCCAGGATCACTGAGATCGTGGGCACGGTCATCGTGACCAGACCTGCGAGACAACGGGCGATCTCGCCCGCGATCGCGCCCTCCTCGGCCGCCTGGGACAACTCTGCACCGGGGGTGTCGATCACCGTCACCAGCGGCAGTCGCAACTCCTCGGCGAGCTCCATCGCGCGCCTGGCCTCGCGCAGGGCAGCCGGTCCCATGGGGGTTTCGGGAGTCTGGCGGGACCGGTCCTGGCCGACCAGGACGCAGGGCTGGCCGTCGAGCCGGGTGAGCGCGATGAGGACCGTGTCGTCGCGCTCGCCCTCGTCGGTTCCCTTGAGACGCAACGTGCTGCTGGCGCCATGCCGGAGCAGGTCACGGACGTCGATCCGATCCTGGGCCCGGGTCGTCTCGATGTCCTCCCAGACCGGGTGGTCGAGCAACGTGCCGGCGGGGATCGGCTCCCGACGTTCCGGCGCCGGTGCCGAAGGCGGGGCGACCAGTGCACCGAAGCCCGGGTCTGCCAGGATCAGCAGAGCCTCGGCGGACA
>JASLDK010000447.1 GCA_030145945.1 Nocardioides sp. | reverse complement strand
TCAACGACCCGGCCGTCCCGTTCGGCGGGCAGCGGGTCAGCGGCTTCGGCCGTGAGTACGGCCGCGCGGGCATCGAGGAGTACACGCAGCTCAAGTCGGTCTTCCGCGCGACCTCACGTCCGCAAGGGGCAGTGCGATGAGGATCGGGATCCAGGTCCCGCAGTTCGGGCCGCACTCGAGCGGCAGCGCCATCCGCGATCTCGCGCAGGAGGTCGAGGAGCGGGGACTCGACTCGGTGTGGGTCTCCGACCACGTCGTCGTGCCGACGGTGAACGAGTCCGACTACCCGCACAGTCGCAAGGGCCTCGACACCGACAACCTCCAGCGCTGCTTCGAGGCCGTCACCACCCTGGGCTTCCTCGCCTCGGCGACGTCGCGAGTGCGGCTCGGCACGTCGGTCCTCGTCCCCGCGCTACGGCACCCGGTCCTCGCGGCCAGCATGCTGGCCACCGTGGACGCGTTGTCCGAGGGACGGCTCGTGCTCGGGCTGGGGGCAGGCTGGCTGCGCGAGGAGTTCGACGCCCTCGGTGCCCCGACGTATGAGCGCCGTGGAGCGCTGCTGGAGGAGATCGTCGAGATCTTCACCGCCCTATGGGCGACCGGACGAGCGGATCACCGAGGCGAGTTCTTCTCCTTCCGCGAGGTCGTCAGCGAGCCTCAGCCGGTCCAGGGTCCGCGCCCGCCGGTGTGGATCGGAGGGAACAGCCCCGTCGCGATCGCCCGCGCCGCCCGCATCGCCGACGGCTGGCACGCCGCCCGCCTGAACCCGACCGAGTTCGCGGCCGGCGTCGCCCGGCTGCGCGACGCGGGGAGCGCCGCCGGGAGGGACGCCGACCGGATCGAGCCGTCCCTGACGGTGCTGCTCCGCCTCCAGGACGCCGAGATCGAGCCGGATCGGCTGCGTGACCTCGTGGGTACGCCGGCCGCGATCGCCCGCCGGCTCGCCGAGTACGCGCACGCCGGTGCGCAGACCGTCGTTCTCGGTCTCGATCCGCGCGAGCCGCTCGACCAGCGCACGCGCACGCTCGACGTGCTGGTGAACGAGATCCTGCCCGCCCGCGACGACCTGATGTCGAGCACGGAGCACAGGCCATGAAGGTCGGGCTGCTCTTCGCGCTGCGCAATCCCGAGGACTGGCGCACTCCCTGGGCCGACCACCTGGCCGAGAGCATCGACCTCGCGATCGAGGCCGAGGATCTCGGCTACGACTCGGTCTGGTACTCCGAGCACCACGGGTCGCGGGACGGCTACTGCTCCGCGCCGCTCACCGTGTCCGCAGCGGTCGCCGCGCGAACCTCGCGCATCACGGTCGGCACCAACATCCTGGTGCTGCCGCTCCATCACCCGGTGCGGGTCGCCGAGGACGTCGCGACGATCGACCTGATCTCGCGTGGCCGGTTCGTGCTCGGTGTCGGAGCCGGGCACAACCCCTCGGAGTTCGACACGTTCGGCATCGACCGGACCCGGCGCGGCCGGCTGCTCGAGTCCGGCATCGCGAGGCTGCGCGAGGCCTGGGCGGCGGACGGAGAGGGCCGGGTCTTCCCGCCACCCACGACCGCCGGAGGCCCCCCGATCTGGATCGGGGCCCGCGCCGAGGCTCCGACCCGGCGCGCGGGCCGGATCGGTGACGGGATCGTCCTCAGCCGGGGACGTCGCCAGCTGGAGTGGTTCCGTGAGGGTGCGGTCGAGGCCGGCCGCGATCCCGACTCGCTGGCGGTGGCGACCATCCGGATCGTCCATGTCGCAGAGAGCCGCGAGCACGCGTTGCGGGAGGTCGCGCCCCACCTGATCTACCACGAGAACCAGTACAAGCGCTGGTTCAGCGAGGGCGGTGACCTGGCGCACGAGACCGAGGCCACCCTCTACCGGGGGGCCTCCGACCTCCCGGCAGATCGCTATGTCTTCGGCACGCCGGACGACGTGCTCGAGCAGATCCGGAGGCTCGAGCAGGACTACGGCTTCGATCACTTCGTGTTCTGGGGCCGGCTCCCGGGCCAGCCCCTCGAGAGCACCCGGCGCTCCTTGCGACTCTTCGCCGACCACGTGCTCCCGGACCTTCAGAAACAGTGCACCGCCGAGGAGGATTGACCCATGGCCACCGCATCTGCCCGTGCCGCCCTCGACGGTGTGCGCGTCATCGATCTCGGCCGGAACCCGGACTCGGCGTTCGCCGGCCGGCTCCTGATCCAGCTCGGCGCCGACGTCGTCAAGGTCGAGCCGCCGGGCGGCGACGCACTGCGGTCGAGCGCGCCCCTGCTCGGACGCTCGGAGGAGCCGGCCGGCCTGGGCTGGGAGCACTTCGCGGCCGGCAGTCGTTCGGTCGTCCTCGATCCTTCGGTGGAGACCGACGTCGCCACGCTCCGCTCGCTCCTGCTGGGCGCCGACGTCGTCCTCGAGACCGGTGCGCCGGGCGAGCTCGCGGCGCACGGGCTCGCCTACGACGATCTCCGCGCGCTGGCCCCAGGTCTCGTCTGGTGCTCGGTCACCCCGTTCGGGGTCGAGGGTCCCCGTGCCTCGTGGCTGGGGTCGGACCTGACCTCGTACGCCGCTGGCGGCATGATGAACCTCACCGGAGAGCCCGACGGTCCGCCGCTGCGCATGAGCTCGGCGGCTGCCGACCACCTCGCGGGCCTGTACGCCGCCGTGGGCATCCTGGTGGCGCTCGACCACCGGCTGCGGACCGGCCGGGGCCAACGTGTCGACCTGTCCGCGCAGGAGGCGGTGGCCTCGACGCTGGTCGACGTCGGGGCGACGTACTTCCAGCTCAACGACCGGCTCAACCCGACCCGTGTCGGTGGCATGCACCCGACGGTGGTGCCGCTCTTCATCGCACCGGCAGCCGACGGCTACGTGCACTTCTCGGGCCTCGAGCCGCACATGTTCCGCAACGTCTTGGCCTGGGCGAGCAGCAAGGGCGTCGACATGAGCATGTTCGACGACCCCGAGTACGACGCGCCGATGAATCGGCTCGCGCTCCGCGACCTCCTGCACCTGCTCATCGAGCAGGCGACGACCACGGTGACCAAGGCCGAGTTCTACGAGCAGCTCCAGGCCCGTGGGGTCCCGTCGGCGCCGGTCAGCGACCTGACCGACCTCGTGGCCAACGAGCAGCTGGCCGCGCGTGGGTTCTTCTCCACCGTCGAGCTGCCCGACGGCAGCACGGCCACCGAGGCGGGGCCGCCGATGTCGATGTCCGGATCGCCGATGGTCCGGCCGTCCGCGGCGCCGCGGCTCGACGCCGACCGCGAGGAGATCCTGGCCTCGACCGGCGACCGGCCCGCCGTCGCGGCGGACCACATCGTCCGCAGGGGGACTCCCTGGGGCACGCCGCGGGCGCTGAGCGGCCTTCGGGTGCTCGACCTGTCGTGGGCACTGGCAGGTCCCTGGGCCGGGCGCATGCTCGCCACCGAGGGCGCGGAGGTGATCCGGGTCGAGAGCGCCAAGCGTCTCGACGGGCTGCGCCGGATGGCGTCGCACCCCGAGCGCGCGGGCGCCTTCATCAACGCCAACTGTGGCAAGGCGTCGGTCTCCATCGACATCGGGACCGACGAGGGTCGCGACCTCGTGCGCCGTCTGGCGGCCGAGTCCGACGTGGTGCTGGAGAACTTCCGGCCGGGTGTCCTGGCGCGAGCCGGCCTGGCCTACGACGACCTGCGTCAGGTCAACCCCGAGCTCATCATGTGCTCGATGCCGAGCCAGGGCTCGACCGGACCCCACCACGACTACGTGGCCTACGCGCCGAACCTCAACTCGCTGGCGGGCTTCACCCACCTGACCGGGTTCCCCGACCAGAAGCCGTCGGCCATCTGCAGCGGCTTCATCGACCAGCTCGCCAGCGGCCACGCCGTGCTCGGGATCCTGGCCGCGCTCCGGCACCGGGATCTCACCGGTGAGGGGCAGTACGTCGAGGTCTCGCAGTTCGAGGCCGCCGTCGGGATGCTCGGCCCGCTCGTCCTCGACGCCACGGCGAACGGCTCGGCGCCCACGCGTCGAGGAAACCGGGACGCCACCATGGCTCCCCACGCCGTCTATCCGAGTGCCGGAGACGACCGCTGGGTCGCGATCGCGGTCGCCACCGACGAGCAGTGGCGCCGACTCGCGCCGCTGGTCGGCCGACCGCAGTGGGCCGACGAGCTGGCCGCGGTCGAGAGTCGTCGCGAGCACCAGGCGGAGATCGACGCCGCCATCGCCGTATGGACCCGGCAGCGACCGCCCGCCGAGGCGATGGCGCAGCTGCAGGGTGCGGGCGTCCCGGCCGCCGCGGTGCAGAACACCGGTGAGCTCCTCGAGGACGACGTGCATCTGCGGGCCCGCGGCTACTACGAGACGGTCGTGCACCCCGCGGTCGGCGAGCTCCGGGTCGATCGGGCGGCCTACCGGCTCGACGCGACACCCAACAGCCTGTGCGGGCGTGCGGCGCCGCTCCTCGGTCAGCACAACGAGGAGGTGCTCTCCGCGGTCCTCGGGCTCGACGGGGACACGATCGAGCGCCTCGCGGCCGAGGGCGTGCTCGACGCCCACCTCATCCCACCCGTCCCCGTGACCACCTAGGCGAGGAAGAACTCCGATGAACATTGCGACGTTGCTGGAGATGCCGGCGATGCTCGTTCCCGACAGCGTGGCCGTCGTCGACCAGGACGAGGAGCACACCTACGCCGCGCTCCAGGAGCGAGTCGGGCGGGCCGCCTCCCTCCTCGAGGGCTACGGCGTCGGGCCGGGCGATCGGGTCGGGATCTTCGCGGTCAACTCCGTCGACCTGCTGACGGTGCTGTTCGCCACCGCCGCGGTCGGCGCGGTCGTCGTGCCGATGAACTACCGGGCCCACGACGTCGAGGCCCGGCACCTGGTCGGGGACTCCGGAGCCTCGGTGGTGTTCGCCGACGAGCGCTACCGCGAGCTGATCGCCGGGGTTCTGCCCAGCGGCGTTCGCCTCGTGATGCTCGGCCGGGCGTTCGACGCGTTGTGTGCCGAGCTCGAGCCGCGGACCCTGCCCGCGGCCGACGTCGACGACGCCGATACGGCGATCCTGATGTACACCAGTGGCACGACGTCGCTGCCCAAGGGCGTGATGCTGTCCCACGGTGCGCTGTCGTCGTACGTCCTGGACCGGACCGATCCCGCCGATGGGAGCGACCAGGGGACCACCCTCGCGGCCTCGCCGCTCTACCACATCGCCGGTCTCAGCGGCCTCCTGCTCGCGGTCTTCGGCGGGCGTCGGGTCTCGCTCCTACCGCAGTTCGAGGCCCGTGCCTGGTTCGAGCGCGTCCGGCGCGACGGCGTGACCCATGCCTTCCTGGTGCCGACGATGCTCGCCACCCTCCTCGAGGACCAGAGCCTCGCCGCGGCCGACCTCTCGAGCCTGCGCTCCGTGTCGTACGGCGCGGCGCCGATGCCGCGCTCGGTGATCGCGAAGGCACTCCAGGTCTTCCCGCCGCACGTGCAGTTCAGCGGGTCCTACGGCCTCAGCGAGACGACGGCGACCGTGACCGTGCTCGAGGCGGAGGATCACCGCCGGGCCGACGGCTCGCTGAACGAGGAGCGGTTGTCGTCCGTCGGCCGCCCGGTGGCCGGCGTGGAGCTCGAGGTCCGGGATCCGTCCGGGGCCACGGTCCCGGCGGGCGAGGTGGGCGAGGTCCACCTCAGAACGGGGCGGTCGATGTCGGGGTACTGGGGCGAGGCGGATGCCAGGGCCAAGGTGACCATCGACGAGGACGACTGGCTGACGACGGGAGATCTCGGGCGGATCGACGAGGATGGCTATCTCTACCTAGTCGGCCGCAACAACGACATGATCATCCGGGGCGGGGAGAATGTCGCACCGGAGGAGATCGAGCAGGTTCTCTACGCTCATCCCGACGTCATCGAGGTCGGGGTGTTCGGCGTCGACGACGTGCGCTGGGGACAGCGCGTGGTGGCCGCGGTGGTCCTGCGTGAGGACAGCACGGCGACCGAGGCGACGTTGCGCGAGCACTGCGCGAGCCTGGCGACCTTCAAGCGCCCGGAGTCCTTCCTGTTCCTCGACGAGCTCCCGCGCACCTCGACGGGCAAGCTGGTCCGGCGACGCCTGCAGGTCGCTGAGGTGTGAGCCCGCTCAGGACAGGGACGCGAGTGCCATCCAGGTCGCGACCATCGACGGGAGTGCGGCATCGCCGGCGGCGGAGATCGGGGCGATGATCGGCAGGTCGACCCCGGCGTCGCGGAACTCGCCGAGGAAGGCGTCGACGTGCTCGGCGGACCCGATGGCGCCCAGCTGCTCCACCAGGCCGAGCACGGCGTCGGAGCCGTCCCGGGAGCCGTCACTCACCGGAGCGAGGCCGGCCCGGCGCAGCTCGCGGGCGTAGGACCGCAGCTGCCCGTACGCCGTGATCTGACGCCCCAGCTGGTCGGCGAAGGGCCGCGGGTCGTCGGTCACCGCCACGGGAACGTACGCCGCGACGGTGAACGGCTGGTCGCCCAGGCCCGCCTCGGTGCGCGCCGCTCGGGCCGTCTCGACCAACATGCCGGCGTAGGCCGGCGTGGCCCAGTTCAGGACCATGCCGTCGCCGAGGACTCCGGCGCGGCGGGCAGCCGCCGGCGACAGGGCCGCGAGGAGGAGCGGAGGAGTAACCTGATGATGGACCCCGCGGAGGTCACCGCCCCGGCCGCCGCCGGCGAGTGCCGCGCGGAGGGCGGGCATCCTCGCCGCCAGGTCGTCGGGGGACGGCGGACCGTCCGTCGTGGGCTCGTGGTGGCTGATCTCGGAATGACCGAGGCCCAGCCCGACGACCAGCCGGTCGCCGAGCTGCTCGACGGCGGTCGCGATGCTCATGGCGAGCATCAGCGGGCTGCGAGCGCCGATCGGGACGACCCCCGTCGCGATCCGGACGTCGGCGGTGTGGCCAGCGAGGAGCGCCGCGCTCATCAGCGCGTTGCGACCGCGGATCTCCGGCAGTCAGATGCTGTCGTAGCCCAACGCCTCGACGAGCCGCACCTGCTCGAGGACGTCGGGCCACTGCGCGCGGGAGGAGACGATCGTGCCGAGGGGACCGCCGGTCATGCGATGGCCACCGGGTTGACCGGGCTGCCGGTGCCGCCGACGATGCGCAGCGGAGCCAGCACGAACAGGAACTCGTGGACGCCGTCGGCCGAGAGGTCCTCGAGCTGCAGCAGCTCGAGAAGGTAGACACCGGCGCTCCACAGCATCGCGAGGTGCACCACTGGACCGGGACTGCCGCCCGAGTAGCCGTCGGTCGGCGAGTTGACCTCGACGACCATGGTGTCGGACCCGACTGCGAAAACGTCCCGGTCGACCAGGTACTCGGCGGCCGACAGGTCGATGCCGGGGGAGCCGGACAGGTAGCGTGCCCGGTCCTCGTCGAAGACCCGC
>JASLDK010000136.1 GCA_030145945.1 Nocardioides sp. | reverse complement strand
TGTGGGTGACGTGGGACGAGCCGGAGTTCCCGACCCTCACCCCCGGAGCGACGTACTACTGGCGGGGCTTCTTCGAGCCGTCCAGTGGACCACGCGTTTACGGCGCCTGGCAGAGCTTCACTCTCGCCGCTTCCGGAACCGGCGCCGCCACCGACGGAGGACTGGGTACGACGGGTGGCGGGACACCCGGTGGACTGTCCGGTGCCACGTCACTCGGCGGGGCGTTCAGCGCCACCAAGGTCCCAGCGACCGTGAAGGCCAAGGTCAAGGGCAAGATCCGGGTCGGCAAGAGGGGGAAGGTCGCGGTGACCGTCTCCTCCGGCGTCCCCGCCGTAGGCACGGTCACGATCACCGAGAAGAACAAGGTCGTCGGATCCGGCACCGTCGCCAACGGATCCGCGCTGGTGAAGCTCAAGAAGCTCAAGAAGGGCAAGCACAGGCTGACGGTGACCTACGCCGGGAGCGCGACCGTCCGGTCGGGAACGGGCAGCGTGAAGGTCGTCGTGAAGTAGGCGATCGGTCGGCACGGGGCGACGTCTACCGTTGCCCTGTGCTGCCGATCTCCCTCGCCGCCCCGCTACGCGACGCCCTGCTCGCCGCCGACTTCACCTATGACGCCGTCAGTGAGTTGTTGGGGCCGCAGGCCCACCAGGCCCTGTCCCGCAACGAGACCACGCCGGGGCGGCGTCGTACGACGGATGGCAGCCCGCTGGCGACGCTGGTCCGGCTGTTCCTGCTGCAGACGTCGGTGTCCGTGGACGATGCGGAGCGAGCGCTGCCGGGACTGGTCGACAAGCTGGCGAACGCCGGTGCGCTCGCGCAGTCGGTGGGCGAGGTCGCGGCGCGTCTCGACGTACGCCCCTATGGCTCGGAGGACGGCGACCTGTGGGTGGTCTCCGACCTGACGCCGGGCCTCGACGGGGACGCCACGCA
Organism: Nocardioides sp.; assembly: GCA_030145945.1. Lineage (GTDB taxonomy): Bacteria > Actinomycetota > Actinomycetes > Propionibacteriales > Nocardioidaceae > Nocardioides. Next base: position 1,618 of record JASLDK010000136.1, on the reverse strand, counting down.
GGTCACGGGTGACTACGTGCTCGGGATCAGCCCGGCATCGTCCAGCCTCGCCCAGTTGACGCTGCGCCACGACGTGGAGAGCGCGCTCGACCTGGGCACCGGGTGCGGCGTGCAGGCACTGCACCTGGCCACGCACAGCGACCGGGTCGTCGCCACCGACGTCAACCAGCGCGCGTTGGCACTGGCCCGCTTCAACGCCGCCCTCAACGACGTGGACGACAAGGTCGACGTACGCGACGGCTCGTTCTTCGCGCCCGTCGCCGGCGAACGCTTCGACCTGATCGCCACCAACCCGCCGTTCGTGATCTCGCCCGCCACCGGCGAACGGTTGGTCTACCGCGATTCCGGCCTGCCGGGTGACCAGGTCGTCGAGCACATCGTGCGGACGGCGCCCGACCACCTGACCGACGGCGGCTGGTGCCAGGTCCTCGCCAACTGGGTGATCGACCGCGACCAGCCGTGGGACGAGCGCCTCGCGTCCTGGCTGCCTGACGAGTGCGACGCGTTCGTCGTCCAGCGCGAGGTGCTCGACCCGGCGTCGTACGTCGAGCTCTGGCTCAAGGACTCTGGCCACCACCCCGCCACCGGCGGCGACCCCGCCAACTACGCGCACCGCTACGACACCTGGCTGTCCTGGCTCGAGGAGCAGCGGGTCGGTGGCATCGGGTTCGGTTGGATCAACCTGCGCCGCCGCGCCGAGGTCGGGTCGGGAGGCCTGGTCCGGGACCTGCTCGAGTGGCCCTACGACGTCGAGCAGCCGATCGCGCCGGCGATCGCCGAGTGGGCGGACGCCGCGCTTGCCGCGCAGGCCGTGACGGCCGAGTCGCGGCTGGTGCTGCGCGAGGACGTGGTCCAGGAGGCCGCCGGACCGGTCGGCGCCGAGGACCCAGCGACCATCGTGCTGCGCCAGCAACGCGGATTCCGTCGTGCGCGCCAGGTCGACACCGTCACCGCTGCTGTCGCGGGCGCCAGCGACGGTGATCTCCCGGTGGGGCCGCTCGTCGATGCCGTCGGGCAACTGCTGGAGCGGGACGCAGCCAGCCTGCGGGAGGTCTACCTGCCCGAGATCGCCGAGATGGTGGCCGAAGGGTTCCTGACCGTCGCGGAGTGAGGCCGCGGCCGGACTGGCCTTTACTCTTGGCGCGTGACGAACGCAGGCTGGTATCCCGATCCCGCAGGCGCGCCTGACACCCTCCGTTACTGGGACGGTCAGTCGTGGAGCCAGATGACGACGACGCAGCCGTCGGGCAGCCAGCCGGCGGGAGGGCAGACCTCCGGCAGCCAGCCGGCCAACCCTGCGCCCGAGCGGCCGGCGGCACCTCCCGTGTCGCCCGGACAGCCGGACGGGTCGTCGTACGGCGCGATGCCGACCGTCGTACCGCCGTCACAGCCGGGCCAGCCCTTCTCGCCCGGTCAGCCGAGCCAGCCCGGCCAACCGCCGTTCCCCCCGTCAGCCGCCCCGCCGGCCCCGCCCTATGGCGGTGCGCCGTACGGCGGTGCACCGCAATGGTCGCCGCAGCCCCCGCCAGGAGGCGGCAAGACGGGCGGCCGTACGGCGTTGATCGCGGTCGCCGCGGTCGTCGTCCTTGCCCTGCTCGGGGTGGCGGGGTTCTTCGGG
>JASLDK010000075.1 GCA_030145945.1 Nocardioides sp. | reverse complement strand
ACGGGCTGTGGCTCGCACAACGCGGAAAGGCCTGGCTGCTCGATCCGCACACGCTGGTCGTGCGCCGTGGCTGGCGACTCACCGGCTCGTTGCGCGGCTCCTACCTGGTGAGCGACCCGCACGGTCGCATCGGCTTCGGCGGCTTCCACCCGTCACGCGGTCGACCGTTGCGCTGGTTCGACCCATCGACGCTGCTCGCACCGGGCCGCGTCGCGGTGGGACCGGACGACGCCATCACCGTACAGCCCGGGCCCGCAGGCGCCCAAGGTGCCGTCTGGGCCGACCTGGGTCCCGGAGCCCCGCGGGTCTGGTTCACCCGATCCACCACCAGGTGCGGCGAGTTGTGGGGCGGGCGGGGTCGACGGTGGGGCTTCCTGCCCGGAGCGGAAGGCCTCGCCCACGCACACGGCACGGTGTGGGTCGTCAGCGAGGCGGCCGCCGCGCCGTACTTCCACAGGGGCGGGCGACCAGTCGTGCCGGCCCTGGCGCAGTACGACGTACGGGATCTGGCCCGCTGGCGGCACTCGACCTGCCAGCCCTGACATCGTCGATCGAAAAACGGGACGAGGCCCGTCTCCCCGAAGGGAGGCAGGCCTCGTCGTAGCGCTTGCGGAGACCGTCAGCGGGTCTCGCGGTGCGCCGTGTGCTTGCGACAACGCGGGCAGAACTTCGACAGCTCGATGCGGTCGGGGTCGTTGCGCCGGTTCTTCTTGGTGATGTAGTTGCGCTCCTTGCAGTCCACGCACGCGAGCGTGATCTTGGGGCGAACGTCACTGCTCTTGCTGGCCACAGGAAGTCCTTGCTGTTGCTGGTGGTGGTGCGGGTATCGGTAGCGGGAACGGGGATCGAACCCGTGACCTCACGATTATGAGTCGTGCGCTCTAACCGTCTGAGCTATCCCGCCACGTGAGGAGGGCGCCGTCCGCGCTCCCCGACCATTCTCACCCATCGGGCAAGTCGGTCAGCTCATGCGGTGGCGCCCCATCTCCGAGCCCCTTTACGGAATCGAACCGTAGACCTTCTCCTTACCATGGAGACGCTCTGCCGACTGAGCTAAAGGGGCAACGACGCAGAACCATACACGCGCGGAACGGGAGGCAGAAATCGGCGTCGCATTTGCGATTCAGGCGCGGGTTCTCGGCTTCGGTCAAGCCTCGGTCAGTCCTGGATCCTGGCAAACGGACGGGCCTGTTCTAGCTCATAGGCGAGCTCGATCAGCAGCGCCTCATGGCCCGGCGCGGCGCCGAACATCATCCCTTGCGGCAGCCCCGACGCGGTGGTCGCGAGAGGCAGGGAGATCGCCGGGGCGCCGGTGATGTTCTGCCACGGCGTGAAGGCCACCCAGTCGAGCAGCCGGTCGACGATGGTGGCGTAGTCCTGGGTCGGGTCGAGGTGCCCGATCTTCGGAGTCGCGGTCGCCAGCGTCGGGGTGAGTGCCACGTCGTACTTCTCGTAGTAGAGCTCGGCCTGGGCGGCGGTGCGCTTGAGCCGAGTGATCGCTCCTGGGATCCGGTGCAGGTTGCGGCGGGCGTGCCGGGACAGTCCCAGGGTGAGGTTGTCGTGCTTCGCCCGATCCCAACTGCGGCCGTGGAAGGCCCGTCCGGTGGCAAGCATGACCTCGGCGAGCATCGCCCAGTAGAGCAGGAAGTCGTCCCCGAAGCTCGGGCCGACGGGCACCTCGGTCTCGGTGACAGAGTGCCCCAGGCCTTCGAGCAGGGCCGCGGTCTGTTCGGTCAGGGCGCGGGTCTCGGCATCCGCGCCGCGGTCGACGCCGGTCGTGTTGAGGGCGATCTTGAGGCGACGCTTGATCGGGCGGGTCAGATCACCGATCGGGGGCAGCTTGAGGTTGCGGTAGTGCCGCTCCGCCTCGCGATAGAACGCCGCCGTATCGCGCACCGAGCGGGTGACGACGCCGTCTGAGATGATCCGGATCGGCATCTCCTTGAAGAGCTTGTCCTGGGCCAGCCGCCCGCGAGTCGGCTTCAGACCGACCAGGCCGTTGACCGCCGCCGGGATGCGGATCGAGCCGCCGCCGTCGTTGGCATGAGCCAGCGGTACGGCGCCCGCAGCGACGAGTGCCGCAGAGCCCGAGCTCGACGCTCCGGCGGACCGCTCGGTGTCCCACGGTCCGCGGACCGGCCCCAGCCGGGCGTGCTCGGCCGACGCGCTGAAGCCGTACTCCGAGAGCTGACTCTTGCCCAGCGAAACCAGCCCGGTCGCGAGGAACATGTCGGCGAACTCCCCGTTTCGCTTCGCCGGCTTCGGCTCCCAGGCATCGGTCCCGGACCGGGTGGGCTGACCGGCAACGTCGACATTGTCCTTGATCAGCGTCGGGACGCCGGACAGGAAACCCGGACGCGGATCGCGGGCGTCGGCACGGGCCCGGTCGAAATCGGCGTACGCCATCGCGTTGAGGTCGCCATTGACCGCCTCGACCCGGGCGATCGCGGCCTCGACCGCCTCGGCGGACGACACCTTGCCGCTCGCGATCCGTTCGGCGAGGCCGACCGCGTCGAGGTCGGCCAGGGCATCGTCAGTGAAAGCGTGCACGCGCATGGCAGGCAACCTACTGCCTGGTAGGGCATCGTGTCGGCAGGGCACAAGTCACGACTCGGCCGTCACAACTCACGTCTCGGCGGTCACAAGTCACGTCTCGGCGGTCACAAGTCACTACTCGCGCGAAGGAGGTCAGAAGAGGACGAGGGCGAGCAGGGGGACGAGGAGGCTGATCGCGAAGGCCGACAGACCCATGGCCAGGCCGGCGAAGGCGCCTTCGGTCTCGTCCTCGCGCAGCATCCGGGAGGCGCCGACGCCGTGGGAGACGGCGCCGACCGCGAGGCCGCGGGCGCGGCGGTCGCGGATGCGCAGCAGGTTGAGGACGGCGGGACCGGAGATCGCTCCGACGATGCCGATGGTGATGGTGAAGACCGCGACCAGGGGCGGGATTCCCCCGAGGGATTCGGTCACCGCGATCGCGACAGGCGTGGTGGCCGACTTCGGCGCCAGGGTCTTCTGCAGCGCCTCATCGGCGCCGAAGGCCCGGGCGATCAGGACTGCCGTGACGATCGAGGTCACGGCACCGACAAGGATCGCGGCCAGCATCGGGAGCACGAAGCCCTTGAGCCGATCGGTCTGCCGGTGCAGCGGGATCGCCAGGGCGACCGTGGCCGGGCCGAGCCAGAACGCGATCAACTCCGTCGCCTTGCGATAGTCCGCATAGTCCACGTCGAGGACCGTGATCGCGAGAGCTGCGACGACGATGGCGACGAGCACCGGTTGCGCCAGCGCGTGACCGCCGGTGCGGGTCTGCAGCCAGCGACCGGCCTGATAGCCGACCAACGTGATCAGCAGCAACGTCAGCGGTGATCGGGCGAGTTCGAGCAGGTCGGCCCTCATGACACCTCCCCCTCAACGGCCGGAAGGTCGTCATGCGGCTTGCCCGTCAGCCGCTCGAGGCCGACGGCCGTCCATCCCACGACGATCAGGCCGGCGAGCCAGGAGCCCAGCATTGCGGCGGCGATCGGCAACGCGTGGTCGCGCAACACCGCCAGATAGACGATGATCCCGACCCCTGCGGGCACGAAGAACAACTGCAGGTGCCGCAGCAGCGCACTGCCCGCGCGCACGATCGAGCCGCTGTCGTCGTACCTCCTGATCCGGAGGAACACGAACAGCAACAGCATGCCGACGACCGGTCCCGGCACGGAGATGCCGAGGACGCGGACGATGACCTCCCCGAGGACCTGGAAGCCCAGCAACCAGGTGAGACCTGCGATCACCGGCGCTCGCGCAGTCGGGCGTTGGGCAGGGCGGGTGCGGGGATGGGGCGCAGCGACTGGTC
>JASLDK010000064.1 GCA_030145945.1 Nocardioides sp. | reverse complement strand
CCGGCAAGGTGTTCACCATCGGGCTGCACATGGTGCGTGACGACGGCAGCGGACCGCAACTGTGTGTGGGGATGGTCTGGGACACCTATCCGCCGCAGTGCACCGGCCTCTCCCTCGCTGACTGGGCCTGGAAACAACACCCGGGGTTCGAGAAGCAGAGGATCGACGGTCAGGGGACCGTCCGCTGGGGGGCGTACGCCGTGAGCGGCCACTGGGACGGAACCGTGCTCGCCGTTTCCGACGCCATCCCGGCGGCGCTCTACGACCCGATCGCGGACGTGCCGACGGCCCATCCCACACCCGCAGTGCCGCTGACCCGTCGCGAGGAGCGGCGGGTGTTGAAGGAGGCGCTGCAACTGCCCGGCCTGGTCGGCGGAAGCACGACCGGCCGAGGTCAGGTGCTGGTCGACGTGCCGTTCGACGACGGCAGTGTTCAGGCATGGGCGGACCAGAAGTACGGCGAGCACGTCGTCATGATCAGGTCGTTGTTGGTCGAGCGCCGTTAGCAGCGCACCTCTCGGGCATAGGCTCGGCCCATGGCGAAGACCGCGGCGGCGATGGTCCAGGCTGGCGAGCGTGAGGTCCGGGTGTCGAGTCCCGACCGGGTGATCTACGAGGCGACCGACCGGACGCCCGAGGTCACCAAACTGATGGTCGCGGAGTTCTTCGCCTCGGTCGACGACGGCCTCATGCGCGCACTGGGGGAGCGGCCCACCGCCCTGGAGCGTTGGCCCTCCGGCGTACGCGAAGGCTTCCGGTTGGCCACCGGGCCCCGGGACAACGACGCCGAGGGCTTCTACCAGAAGCGGGTCCCGAAGGGAGCGCCCGACTATCTCGAGGCCGTGGAGATCACCTTCCCGTCGCGACGGACGGCTGAGGAGATCTGCCCCACCGAGATCGCCGTTCCGGTGTGGTGCGCGCAGATGGGGACGTTGACCTTCCATCCCTGGCCCGTACGCCGGGCCGATGTCGACCACCCTGACGAGTTGCGGATCGACTTCGACCCCCAGCCGGGGACGGGCTTCGCCGACGCCGTCCGCGTCGCGGGCGTCGCGCGCGAGCTGCTCGAGGAGCTCGGGTTGGTCGGCTTCCCCAAGACGTCGGGCAACCGGGGCGTGCACGTCTACGTGCGGATCGAGCCGCGGTGGGAGTTCACCGACGTACGCCATGCGGCCATCGCCTTCGGACGCGAGCTGGCCCGCCGCGACGACCAGGTCACGACCGCGTGGTGGAAGGAGGAGCGGGGGATGAGGATCTTCATCGACTACAACCAGAACAACCGCGACCGCACCATCGCGTCGGCGTACTCCTTGCGGCCCAAGCCGGGCGCACCGGTCTCGACGCCCCTGACCTGGGCCGAGCTCGCCGAGACGAAGGACCCTCGCGACCTCAACCTGTTCACGGTGCCCGAGCTGTTGGCCGACGGCGGCGACCGGTGGAGGGACATCGACGCGACGTCGTACTCCCTCCAGCCGCTGCTGGACCTGTGGGAGCAGCAGGTCGCCGACGGAGAGGGCGAGCTCAACTTCCCGCCCGACTATCCGAAGATGGCTGGCGAGCCGCCGCGGGTGCAGCCGAGCAAGAAGGTCGCCGAGCACTGGGACGAGCAGGGCAACCGGATCGAGTGAGTCCGAACTCGGCATGAAGCCGAGCCGTGCGTGACCCGGAGGCGCGCGTGGCGTTGGTCACTTTCATGCGACGTACCCCCCTCACCGTCGGAATCGCGCTGGCCGGACTGCTGTCCGTGGCATCGGGTCAGGCAGGTCCGGCCGCTGAGGCGGCTCCGGCCTCGGCCCCGCCCGCTGCGGCCGCCCAGGCGCAGCGGCTCGCAGCACTGGCGGCGCCGAGCACGCCGCTGATGCCGAGGAAGGGGCGCTACCAGGCGAAGATCACGCGAACCAAGCACGGCATCCCGCACATCAAGGCCAAGGACTGGGGCTCGCTCGGGTTCGGTTCGGGCTATGCGACTGCGGAGACCAGCATCTGCACGCTGGCCGACGTCCTGATCACCGGCCGCGGCGAACGCAGCCGATTCCTCGGCGCCGACGGCACCTACAACGACCACGTCTCGATGGAGGGCAACAACCTCCAGGTCGACGCGCTCGTCACCGACATGCATGACCGCAAGGTCGTGGAGAAGCTGCTGGAGTCCAAGGCCGGACCGGGCGACGAGGCCCGCGCGGTGATCACCGGTTTCGCGGCCGGCGCCAACAGGTGGATCCGCACCCACAAGGTCAAGGACCCGGGCTGCAAGGGCGCTGCCTGGATCAAACCCGACGCCACGCCGCTGGACATGTGGTACGGCATCTACACCGCCAACATCCTCGCCTCCACGGGCCACTTCCTGCCGCAGATCACCGAAGCCAAGCCACCGGTGCTGCCCACCGACAACCTGCCGCAGGTCCCCGGACTCCCGGCCCTGCCATTGAGGGCGAAGCCGCCGACCGAGCCGACCTTCGCACCGGTGCCGCCCGTGCTGCCGTCCAGGGACTCACTGCTCAAGGGACTCGGCAAGGACCCCGACTCGCCCTTCGGGTCCAACGCGACCGCAGTCGGGAAGTCGGTGACCTCCACGGGGCGCGGCATGGTGCTGGGCAACCCGCACTTCCCGTGGACCGGGCGATACCGGTTCAGCCAGCAGCAGCTGACCATCCCCGGTGCCTACAACGTCGCAGGAGCCAGTCTGATCGGCTCGCCGGTCGTCAACATCGGCTGGAACAGGAATGTGGCGTGGAGCCACACCGTGTCCACGGCGTACCGCTTCACGCCCTATGAATACAAGTTGATCCCGGGCCTGCCGACGACCTACCTCACGACGAACGGACTGCTCGGCCAGATCGAGAAGCGCACGGTGCAGGTGCGGGTGCGCAAGGCCGACGGCACGCTGGGCACGGTGACGCGCAACCTCTACCGCACGCCGCAGGGCTACGTGATCAACAACCCCGAGCAGTTGATGGGCTGGACAGTGCTCAGCGCCTTCGCGATCCGCGACGCCAACGGCGAGCAACTGCGCACCATCGACAGCTTCCTCAACATGGGCAAGGCGCGCGATGTGCATGACCTGCTCGCCAAGCAGGACGCCGGTGGCGGCATCCCGTGGGTCAACACGATCGCGGCGGATCGCAACGGCGAGGTGCTGTACGCCGACCACTCCGTCGTGCCGAACGTCTCGAACGCGCTGGCGGCGAAGTGCATGACGCCCATCGGTCTCGTCCTCAACCAGGTCGCGGGACTGCCGGGCCTCGACGGGACCCGCGCCGACTCCGACTGCGCTTGGGGGACGGATGCGGACGCGCAGCGACCGGGCATCTTCGGCCCAGCGAAACTCCCCGCGGAGTTCCGCAGCGACTGGGTGATGAACGCCAACGACTCCTACTGGCTGCCCAATCCCGCCCAACCGCTCACCGGGTTCGCGCGGATCATCGGCTGCGAGGAGTGCGTGCGCACCATGCGGACCCGAATGGTCGACCGCTATGTGATCGACCGCCTCGCGAGCGGTGCGAAGGTGACGCCCACCAGTCTGCGCGGCACCGAGCACGAGAACCGTGTGATGGCGGGCGAGGTGATCGGCAAGGACACCTTGGTCGCCCTCTGCGAGAGCGTCAACGGCGGCGACGCCTGCACCGCACTGGCCGGCTGGGACCTGCACTCCAACACGTCGAGCCGCGGCTACGGCCTTTTCGAGGAGTTCGTCACGCGCCTGCCTGCCGGTGGCGGCCTGCTGCCGTCGCCGTCGATCTGGAAGGTGCCCTTCTCCGCGGCCGACCCCGTGAACACGCCCCGCGATCTCGACATCGCCAACGCGAGCGTGAAGAAGGCGATGACCGACGCGATCACCGCGCTGCGTGCGAAGGGCATCGCCATGGACGCCCCCTGGGGTTTCCTCCAGGTCGCGGGTGATCGAGGTGCGCCCGCGATCGGGCTCGGTGGGGGCAATGGCGACCAGGCCGGCAACGCCAACGCGCTCGCCTCTCGTGACCCGCAGGCCAACATCGACCGCCTGCGACCGATCAGCTACGGCTCCTCACACATCCAGGCCATCGCCTTCGTCGGCAGGAAGTTGGTCGACGCCCGCACGATCTTGACCTATGGGCAGTCGGAGAACCCACGGTCGAAGTGGTCGCGCGACCAGACCCGGATGTTCGCGGAGAAGAGGTGGGTGAAGTTCGCCTTCACCGCCCAGCAGATCCGCAAGCAGGCCGTGTCGGTCGAGACGGTGACCGGGAAGGTCTGAGGCCCAAGGTCTGCCGGACCCGGATCGAACCGGTCACAGACCGCAGACGACGGCGACCTCGCACAATCGGGCGAGGTCGCCGCGGATGTCGTGAGCCAGGTTGGGGACGGCGTCGGTCAGGAACAGGTGGACCGACGACCGCGCCACCCGGCCCGGATGGGGGAGGTAGGGGCCCTCGGGGTCGGTCAGCAGCGTCACGACGTACTCGCACAGCTCGGCGCACAGATCCTGGTCGAGCGCGGAGAGGCCAGCAGCGGCGAGGGTTTCGTGGATGCGAGCATCGAGCGCGTGCAGGACCGACATGCCCGTTCAACGAAGGGCCACGGGCGGCTGTTACGCAGCGACGCTCAGTCCGTCGCCTCGTGCTCCAACAGGTGCAGGACGGGTACGCCGAGCTTGCGGCGTGCACGTGAGGTCCAGTCGACGTGGAAGAACTCCGCGACCAGGTGGGGACGGGTCAGGATGATCGCCTCACGTCCGTCGACCTCCTTGACCTTCTCGATGAGGGCATCGACAGCAGGCTCGGTGACGATCGTTCCCTCGCCGAGGATCCCGCCAGCCGCCTCGAGCGCATCCAGGGTGGTGGCGAGATCCCGCTCCGCCTGTTCGCGATATTCGGCGCGCAGCCGGGCGATCTCGTCGGGTGACGGAGTCATCGGGGGAGCAAGAAGGTCGGCGCCGCCGATCACTCCCAGGGACGCCTCGACCGCCGCTGCGGCATCGGCCATCGGCAGCAGCACGTGATAGCGGACCTCGATGGTCGGGTCGTCGTCGAGTTCCTTGTGCAGGCTGCGGACCTGGGCTGCGTCCTTGGGGGTCAGCGCCTGCTCGATGAGCAGGATGACGTCGTACGGGTCCTCGCTGGGTGCGGTGCTCATGATGTTCATCTTGCCGTGTGTGGCAAGCCCCGTCAGCCCCCGAGGACGTCCGCGAGGTCGTAGCGCACCGGTTGGTCGAGTTGTTCGTATCCGCACGACTCCGGGTCACGGTCATCGCGCCAGCGCTTGAAATGGGCGGTGTGCCGGAAACGCCGCCCCTCCATCGCGTCGTACTTCACCTCGATCACCCGCTCCGGACGCAACGGTGTGAACGACAGGTCCTTCCCCTGGCTCCACCTGCTCTGCGTGCCGGGCTGGCGACTCGGG
>JASLDK010000044.1 GCA_030145945.1 Nocardioides sp. | reverse complement strand
ATGTCGCCGGCGGTCTCGGTCAGGTCGTCGAGCAGGTCCTTGGTGGTGTCCACGAGACCGGTGATGTAGTTCGTGACCTGCTTGTTCTTGTTCTTCGCCATGGTCGTGCTCCTTGCGGTGGTGGGAGGGAGGGGGTGGTGCTGGGTGATGACTGAATATTACGCAGTGCAGATGAAATTACGCAATGCATTGTGACGGGCATCACTCAAGCGCTACTTGGTGAGGTGCTCGACCAGCACGACCTGGAGCTCGCCGACGAGGAAGCCGAGAATCGCGCCGACCATGATCAGCGTGCGTTCGTCGGCCTGGAAGGCCGGCCGCAGGACGCCCTCGAACTGGTCGGGCGTCATCTGGGCCATCTTCTCCGACATCAGCGCCTCGATCTGGAGCCGATCATCGAGATAGGCGTAGTTGTCCTGCAGGATCCCGGGCAGCGCCGTGACGAACTCCTTCGATGCGGTGTCGGCCATCGACCCGACTTGAGCGACATCGAGTCCCATGCCGGCCGCCTGACGCATCGGTCGGGTGACCGCGCTGCCCAGCGCACCCAGGACCGAACCCACCGACAGGTCTCCGCCGACACCTCCTGTGCCGCCAGGAACCAACCCACCGAGGTTGAAGAGCTGATCTAATTCCGGCGGCGCCAGACGCCCGAGCTCACGTCGCAGGTGCGCCTCGACGTCGACCAGTTCGTCGCGGAGCGTCTTTTGGATCAGCGGACCGAACAGGTCGACCATCTTCTGCTGCGAGGGGCCGGCAAACATGCTGGCGACGATCCGATCGGCCGTCAGGACGCGGGTCCCGATCAGGCGGCCATACTCCTGCGACACCGGGATGCGGTGCTTGAGGAACAGGCCGTGCCAGGTGACGACGCCGAGGTACTTCGTCGGCTCCTTGGGATTGAAGATCAGACGCAGCGCCGCCCAGTCGGTGAACCAGCCGATGAACAGACCGAAGATCGGCATCACCAACGGCTGGTGCGTCGCCGCCCAGATGGCGGCCTGCAGAATGCCGATCACGAATCCGAACGCCAGGCCACTGCGGCGGATGAACCGGAACTCGCGCTTGCCGACGTCGAGGAACATCGACTCGAGGATGTCCGGATCCGCGAGGAACTCGGCCGTCACCATCTCCTGGAGGTCGAAGACCTCATCGACGTTCTTGCGCAGCGTCTTGACCAGCTTGGGCACCAGACTGGTCGCCGCCTCCTGTGCGCGCTGGATCACCAGATCTCGCGCGGGACCGGGCAGGACGTGCCACAGCGCCGGCTGATATTCCTCCGCCACGATCGGCACGATCCGCGCGACCTCCTTGCGCAGCGGGCGCTCGATCTTGCGGGCCAGCTCCTTGCCGTCGATCCGACTGACGATGTCGCCCGCGGAGACCAGCCGCCCGGTCAGGGTCTGGCACAGCACCTCGACCATCTCGGGGGCGCGCCGCGGAATGATGCCCTGCCAGCCGAACGGCTTGATGCCACGGAACTGGTGCGGCCGGAACATCATCTTGATCGCGACCAGCTTGGTGGCGTACCCGATCAGCCCCGCCAGGAACGGCATCGAGGCGTAGACGACCCAGTTGGTCTGGACGTCGTGGACGATCTCGGTCCATGAGCGCATGCGTGGGGACTCCTGCCTTCGGCCCTCCCCATGGGGCCGATTCCGGCGAGTATGGCAGTGACCGTCGTCACGGTGCGATGGTCGGAAGTCCAGCCCCCGGTCGTGGGCTTGTGCGTCAAGCACGAGTCATTGGCGGCCGATAGCGTGGCGTCATGAGCGACCTCCAGGAGAACACCGCCGACATCCACCGCATCATCCCGATCCTGGGCGCCTTGCAGGTCGAGGTCGTCGAACTCGACCGCAACGTCGTGGCCGCCCGGATCCCGGCGGCACCCAACGTCAACCACTTCGGTACGACGTACGCCGGATCACTGTTCACCGTCGCCGAGGTGCTCGGCGGGCTGCTGCCTCGCACCTCGCTGGCCGCCGAGGGCGGCGTACCCCTGATCAAGTCGATGACCATCGACTTCCTGCGACCTGCGACGACCGCGGTGGTCTCGCGGGCGCGGATCGAGGACGACGAGATCGAACGGGTGCTCGCGGAGTACGCCGAGCGGGGGAAGTCCGACTTCGAGCTGGTGGCCGAGGTCACCGACGAGGCGGGCACCGTGGTGGCGCGGACCCGGGGGCTCTACCAGCTCCGCCGATTCTGATCGGTCAGTTCGATCAGGACCCTGGTCCCGGTGCCGATGGGACCGAGTGCCCGCACCGGTCGCGGGTAAAGTAAAGAAAATCGTCTGCGCGGATCAGCGATCGCGGTGGAGGGATCGAGGCCTGATGGATCTGGAACTGCCCGCTGAGGCGCGCGCACTGCTGGATGCAGTGGTCGCGATCGGCTCCGACCTGGACCTGCGCGGCGTCCTGACGCGCATCGTCGAAGCGTCGTGCCAGCTGACCGAGGCGGAGTTCGGTGTCCTGGGCATCGTCAACGACGAGGGCGACTTCATCGACCTCGTCCCCAATGCGGCGGTGGGGGACCGCTTCGGGAAGATCGGAATGATGCCCAAGGGGCACGGCCTGCTGGGCCTGGTGCCGCGTGAGCGCCGAACCATCCGCGTCGACCACGTCGCCGAACACCCCATCTCGACGGGCTCCTTCCCCAACAGCCACCCGGTGATCGACCGGTTCCTCGGCGCTCCGGTGCTGGTGCGCGACCAGGCCTTCGGTCACCTGTATCTCGGCAACAAGCGGGGCGGGGCGGAGTTCACCGCCACCGACCAAGCGCTGGTCGAGGCTCTGGCTCGCGCCGCCGGCGTCATGATCGAGAATGCGCGCGCCTATGAGCAGGTGGAGTGGCGCAGACGATGGCTCGCCGGGACGGCCGAGGTCGGCAGCGACCTGTCCGGCACCGTGCGGGTCGAGGAGGCGCTCGACGAGCTCGTCGTGTCATTGCGCGAGCTGTGCGATGCGCAGTTGGTGGCCTACATCCGCGTGGACGGGGGGCTCCTGGAGATTCGGCAGACCGCGACCGACCCCGCCCTCGAGGGCAGTGGCGGCGCCCGTCGTGCCGCCGACGGCGATCGGGGTGTGGAGCCCGCGCAGGTCGTCGAGCGCCTGGCTGCCTCCATCCGCGACGTGACGTCGACGCAGGTCCCCGAACGAATCCCCGGAACCGACGGCCGCGTCACCCTCCTCGTCCCCGTGCACACCCGTCTTGCCGGACCGGGCGTCATTGTGGTCGAACAGGCCAAGGAAACGCCGTCCCTGCGCGACATCATGCTCGACCTCGTCGCAGTCACGGCCGCCCAGCTCGGTCTGATCCTCGACCGCCATCAAGCCCTGCGTGAGCGCGCGCAACTCCTCGTCGCGCGCGACCGGGACCGGATCGCCCGCGACCTCCACGACCTCGTCATCCAGCGTCTCTTCGCGACCGGGATGCAGCTCCAGGGCGCCCGCAACCTCGACGCGCTCGAACTGCGTGCCCGCGTCGACGGCGCCGTCACCGAACTGGACGGTGCGATCAAGGAACTGCGCTCGGTGATCTTCGAGCTGGGCACCTCCTCGGGCCGTTCGCTGCTCGACGACGTCCGCTCGCTTCTCGGCGAGTACGCCGCAGTTCTGGGCTTCCAGCCCCTGTTGCGCATCGAGGGACAGGTCGACCGGGCGCTCGTGCCCGAGGCAGTCACCCACGTGCTCTCCACGCTGCGTGAGGCACTGTCGAATGTCGCACGTCACGCGCATGCGTCATCGGTGACGGTCGCGCTGACCGCTTCGTCGGCGTGGTTCCGACTGCGGGTCATCGACGACGGGGTGGGTTTCTCGCCCACGGACGTGCACGGCGGCAACGGGACGACCAACCTGCGTACCCGCGCGGAGGAGCTGGGCGGTCACCTCACGGTGACCTCGGCTCCGGGTGCGGGAACCACGTTGGAGTGGGTCATCCCGGCTGTTGGTTGAGGGGCCGTCCCCGACGTCGCATCTGGCAACTCGACGGGTCAGAAGTGGCTACTCGACGGTGACGTCGTCGAAACTGAGCAGGTCACCCAGTCCGTCGTCGGCGTGGCCGGCTTCACCGCTGTCGAAGCCCCCGAAGGGGCTGGAGACGTCGAAGGTGCCGGAGGCGTCGAGGTCGCCGGCCAGCAGCGACTCTGCGTTGGCGTCGAGCGCCTCGCCCGTCGTCGTACCGGACAGCAGGGGCCACAGCGTGCGCACCAACAGACCGGCGAGAGTGGCGCCGACCATCACGATCAGCAGGCGGGTCAACGCTTCGTCGAGGCTCAGCTGACCCTCGGCCGCCCGGAAGGCAGCGGGAGAGGCGATCAAGGCCGCCAGCAGGAAGATCCGCAGGTCGAACATCACACACCTGCCACGGCGGGAAGACCGCCGACCGGGGCGGTGCGGGCGTTCGCTGAGATCACGGCGACGGAGCGGACCTCGCGGGCGGCACCGAGCTCGGCGTACGAGAAGACGGGGAGACGCTCGACGGTGGGGCCCACGAGACGTCGTACGGCCGGCCGCAGGGCCGGTGCACACACCAGGACAGGCCGGACGTCCGCATTCTCGGCGCTCTGGGCCGCCTGGGCGAGGCTGAACAGGACGGTCTGTGCCGTCTCGGGATCGAGGACGACGACCGCACCCTGCTCGGTCGGGCGCAGGCCTTCGAGCATCCGCTGCTCGAGGACGGGGTCGAAGCTGATGGCGTGCAGGACGCCGTCGGTGACGTACGGCGCTGCCAGCGCCGGCTCGAGCGCCGAACGGGACGCTTCGACCAGGCCGTCGAGATCCTTGGACACCGTGGCGCGGATCGAGAGCGCCTCGAAGATCCGGACCAGGTCGCGGATCGGGATGCGTTCCTCGAGGAGCGCCCGCAGCACCCGCTGGATCTCACCCAACGGCAGCAGGGTCGGCGTGAGTTCTTCGATCACGACGGGGTGCGAGCGCTTGACGACGTCGGTGAGGAGGCGGACGTCCTCGCGGCCGAGCAGGCGACTGGCGTGCTGGTGGACGACCTCGGCCAGGTGGGTGGTGACGACCGATGCCCGGTCGACGACGGTGGCGCCGCCGATCTCGGCCTGGTGCCGCATCTCGGCGGGGATCCACTTGGCATCGAGGCCGAAGACCGGCTCGTGGGTCGGCGTACCGGGGAGACTGCCGAGGAACTCACCGATCGCGAGGACCGTGCCGCGAGGTGCTTCGCCGCGTGCGACCTCGGCTCCGTAGAGCGTGATTGCGTAGGTGTTGGTCGGGAGGTCCAGGTTGTCGCGGGTGCGGACCGGCGGGATCAGGATGCCGAGCTCCCCGGCCACCTTGCGACGCAGTGCCTTGACCCGGTCGAGCAGGTCGCCGCCCGATCGGGTGTCGACCAGGTCGATCAGGTCGGCGGAGAGTTCGAGCCCGAGCGGGTCGACACGGATCTCGGCCATCAACGACTCGGGGGTGTCCGGGACGGCGGCGAGCTCAGCTGCGCTCCCTTCGCCGTTCAGTCCTGCGGCCTGGTTCTCGTGAGCCGACTCGTCGATCCGGCTGGCACCGACGAGCATCAGGCCACCGGCGACGAGGAACGGGAGCTTCGGCAGACCCGGGATCGCGCACAACGCGAGCGCGCCGAATCCCGCGACCCGCAGCGGCATCTTGCGCGCGAAGATCTGGCCGACGATGTCGGAGCCCATCTCGTTGTCCGACACCGCGCGGGTGACGATCAGGCCGGTGGCGACACTGAGCAGGAGAGCGGGGACCTGCGAGACCAGACCGTCACCGATCGACAGCAGCGAATAGGTGTTGATCGCCTCGTTGAACGGCATGCCGTACTGCGCGACCCCGATCGCGAAACCACCCAGCAGGTTCACCAGGGTGATCACGATCGCGGCGATCGCGTCACCCTTCACGAACTTGGACGCACCGTCCATGGCACCGTGGAAGTCGGCCTCGGCGTGCACCTCTGCCCGGCGCCGACGCGCCTCCTCCTCGTCGATCAGACCCGAGTTGAGGTCCGCGTCGATCGCCATCTGCTTGCCGGGCATGGCGTCGAGGGTGAAGCGGGCTCCGACCTCGGCAACCCGGCCCGCACCGTTGGTGATGACGACGAACTGGATGACGAGCAGGATCGCGAACACGATCAGGCCGACGATCAACGAGCCACCGACGACGAAGTGCCCGAAGGTGTCGATCACCTTGCCGGCGTACCCGTCCAGCAGCACGAGCCGGGTGGCGCTGACGTTGAGCGCGAGCCGGAACAGCGTCATCACCAAGATGACCGACGGGAACGCCGCGAACTCCAGCGGCTTGTGGATGAACATGGCCACCATCAGCACCAACAGGGCGCCGGTGATGTTGAGCGCGATCATCAGGTCGAGCACGACGGCCGGCAGTGGAACCACCAGCATCACGACGATCAGCACGATGCCCAACGGGACACCGAGCCGGGTCAGCGACTTCACGGACATGCGAAGGAACAGCCTCTCGACGAGAGCGCGCCGTCCGTGGCACTGCGGGGTGGCGCCGTCCTGGCGTCCCCTGGCTGATCGGCAGGTCAGGCGACCGCCTGAGGGATTCAGGCCTCAGCCGTGTCAGCGCCGTCGCGGGCGCCGCCGAGCGCATCCCGGGAGGCACGGCGCCGGCGGGCGTGGGCGAGGACCTCCGGCAGTTCATCGGTACGCCGAGGGGTGCGGTGCTCACCGCCGTACTGGCCCTGGTTCCTGCGACTGAGCACGAAGGCCAGCACCTGCGCGACGGCGGCCCACAGCTCGCGGGGGATCTCCTGGCCGACCTCGCAGTGTCGGTAGAGGGCCCGGGCGAGGGGGATGTCCTGGACGAGCGGGACACGCTCCTCGGCAGCGACTTCCCGGATGCGGGCGGCGATGGCGCCGGCGCCGCGGGCGACGACACGAGGTGCGCCGCGCTCGGGGTCGTAGCGCAGTGCGATGGCGACGTGGGTGGGGTTGACGAGCAGCACGTCGGCGGTGCCGACGTCGGCGATCATCCGGTTGCGGGCAGCGGCCATCTGGCGGGCGCGGATGGCGCTCTTGACGAGTGGGTCGCCTTCGGCCTGCTTGTGCTCCTGCTTGATCTCGCTGTGGCTCATCCGCAACTGCTTGCCGATCCGCCGGCGCATCATGGCGTAGTCCGCACCGGCCATCGCGAGCCCGGCGATGGAGATGGTGAGGATCATGTGGGAGACCTCGGAGGACACCTGGTGGATCACGAAGTCGATCGGGACCAGACCACCGACCAGCGGCATCATCGCCTTCACCGCCCCCCAGGCGAGGAAGGCGACGACGCTGCTCTTGAGGAGGACCTTCGTGCCCTCCCACAGGGCGTGGGGGCCGAAGAGACGCTTGGCGCCCTTGATCGGGTTCAGCTTCTTGAAGTCGGGCTTGACCGACTTGGTCGACACGAAGAAGCCGCCCTGCGCGATCGCGGACATCACGCCGACTACCATCGCCATCGAGCCCAGCACGAGCAGGGTCAGGAACACGTGCCTGCCGGCATCGCCCAGCAGGGTGAGGGCCAGCGACTGCGACGGATTCTCCGCCGAGCGCAAAGAGGTCGTCATCATCGTGCGCAACGCCCCGAGCTCACGGTCGAGCAGCGGCCCCATCGCCAGCGAGATGATGAGGAGCCCGAGCCAGCCGCCCAGCTCCGGCGTACGCGGGACCTGGCCGTCCTTGCGGGCCTGCTTCTTCTTCTTGGGGGTGGGTTTCTCGGTCTTCTCCTCGGACACCGGTGCTCACCCCGCTCCGGCCATGGTCGCCATCGCCTCGTTGGCGTAGGTGACCAGACGGTCGAGCGCGCCCGGGATCATCGGGAAGGACATCCCGAGCAGCAGCAGGGTCAGGCCCACCTTGGCGGGGAACATCATGCTCAGCGCGTTGAGCTGCGGCGCGACCTTCGTGAGGAGTGCCAGCGCGAGATCGGCGACGAAGAGGACGGCGATCATCGGCAGCGCCATCTGCACAGCGACGGTGAAGAACATCGAGAACGCCGTCATCACCACGCTCTGCCAGTGCGACAGGTCGGGCATCGAGTTGAGCGGGAGGTACTTGAACGTGCTCAGCAGGCCGCCGATCACGATCAGATAGCCACCCGAGACCATGAGCAGGGCGGTCGCGAGAAGCTGGTGGAAGCGACCGAAGACCGTGTTGGTGTTCATCGCCAACGGGTCCCAGGCCGAGGCCACGGCGAAGCCGCCGAAGATGTCGATCATCGAGCCGGCCGCACCGACGGCGGAGAACAGCAGCATCGTCACGTAGCCCATGCCGAGGCCGATCAGCGCCTGCGACGCGACCGCCATCACCAGACCGGGCGTGGTGCTCGGCAGTGCCTGCGTCGCCAGCGTCGGCGTCATCGCCAACGACAACCCGATCGCGAGCACCACCTTGGCCATGGTCGGGATCCCGCGCGTCGAGAACGGCGGTACGACGACCAGCCACGCCACCACCCGCACGGAGGCGAGCAGCAGCGCGCTGAGCGCGGCACCGTCGACGGAGAGCACCATGAACGTCGGCCGGTCCTCAGGCCAGCAGGCCGGGAAGCAGGTCGAACAGCTCGCGGGTGAAGGCGAGCAGGGTGTGCAGCATCCAGTTGCCGCACATCAGCAGCACGATGCCGACGCCGACGAGCTTCGGCACGAACGCGAGCGTGAACTCCTGGATCTGCGTCATGGACTGGAAGAGCGAGATCGCGAAGCCGATCACCAGCGAGGTCGCCAGGATCGGCGCGCAGAGCTTCAGCGCCACCAGCATGGTCTTGAGGGCGATCTCGATGATCGCGGTGTCCGTCATCGTCGTCCCACCTAACCCGTCCCGTAGGACGCGACGAGGGCCTTGATGATCAGCGCCCAGCCGTCGACCATCACGAACAACAACAGCTTGAACGGCAGCGACACCATGACGGGCGGCATCATCATCATGCCGAGACTCATCAACGCACCGCTGACGACGATGTCGATCACCAGGAACGGGATGAAGATGATGAACCCGATGATGAAGGCGTCCTTGAGCTCGGACAGCACGAACGCCGGGATCAGCGTCGCGGTCGAGACGTCGTCGCGGTTCTTGGGGAGCTTGCGGTCCGCGACACTGGTCAACAGCTGCAGCTCGCCGTCGTCGGTGTTGTCGAGCATGAAGTTGCGCAGGGGCTCCATGCCGTCGTGGAAGGCGACCTGGGTGGTCTTGTCGCCGCTGAGATAGGGCTGCACGCCGGCGTCGTTGATCTGTGACAGCACCGGGGCCATGATGAACAGGCTCAGGAACAGCGCGAGTCCCGCCAGCACCTGG
>JASLDK010000041.1 GCA_030145945.1 Nocardioides sp. | reverse complement strand
GGTCCGTCGAGGACCAGGCCGGCGACGCGCCCGGGTGCGATCACCGCAGTCTCGAGGGCGATGTTGGCGCCCAGCGAGCTTCCACCGACAACTGCTCGGGAGGCGCCGACATGGTCCAGCAGCGCGACCACCTGGCGGGCGAAGGTGGTCACCGAGTAGGCCAACGGGTCGGCCGGTCGGTCCGAGCGGCCGTGGCCGAGCGGATCGAGCACGAGGACGTGCAGACCCGCGGACGCCAGACTGCGCGCGGCATGTGCGTGCACGCTGCGCGGGACGAGCAGCGGCGGGAGCAGCACCATCCAGGCGTCGCCCCCGCCGTACTCGGTGAACTCGAGTCGGTCCCGCCCGCGGCCGCTCTCGACGAAGAACTGCCCGATCTGCTCGGAGGCCAGCGCGGCGCGACCCATCTCGATCAGCCGATCGGAGCGATCGGTGCCGCCGGGATCGTCGTGGCCCGTGCCCGGTTGGCCGCACACACCACCGCGCGCAGGGACGCGGTCACGATGTTGTGGTGGATGCCGATGCCCCACACGATCTCGCCGGCGATCTCGCACTCGACGTACGCCGCGGCCACGGCGTCACCGCCCGAGGAGAGGGCGTGCTCGGCATAGTCGAGGACCCGGATGTCGGCCCCTGCCTGGCGCATGCCGTCGACGAAGGCCGCGACCGGACCGTTGCCCATGCCGGTGAAGGTCTGCTCCTCGCCACGGACTCGGAGTTGCACCTCCTGACGATCGCCACCGTCCTGGTCGGTCGTGGAGGAGAACGAGGTCAGGCTGTAGGGCTCCTCGCGGTCGAGGTACTCCTGGCGGAAGATGTCCCAGATCGCCTCGGGCGTGACCTCGCCACCCTGTGCGTCGGTGTAGGTCTGGATGACCCGGCTGAACTCGATCTGCGCCCGACGCGGCAGGTCCAGGCTGTGCTCGGCCTTCAGCACGTAGGCCACACCGCCCTTGCCGGACTGGCTGTTGACCCGGATGACCGCCTCGTAGGTGCGGCCGACGTCCTTCGGGTCGATCGGCAGGTAGGGCGCCTCCCACGGGATCTCACCGACCGGCTTGCCCTGCTCGGCCGCAATCCGGTCCAGGTCCTCCAGCCCCTTCTTGATGGCGTCCTGGTGCGAGCCGGAGAAGGCGGTGTAGACGAGGTCGCCGGCCCACGGGTGACGCGGGTGGACGGGCAGCTGCGTGCAGTACTCGACCGTGCGGCGGACCTCGTCGATCGCGGAGAAGTCGATCTGCGGGTCGATGCCCTGACTGAACAGATTCATGCCCAGCGTCACCAGGTCGACGTTGCCGGTGCGCTCGCCGTGACCGAACAGGCAGCCCTCGACCCGGTCGGCGCCGGCCATCAGCGCGAGCTCGGTCGCGGCGACCGCCGTACCCCGGTCGTTGTGGGGGTGCAGGCTGATCACCGAGTGCTCACGGCGCGACAGATTGCGGGAGAAGTACTCGATCTGGTCGGCGTAGGTGTTGGGCGTCGACATCTCGACGGTCGCCGGCAGGTTGAGGATGATCTCGCGGCCCGCCTCGGGCTGCCACACGTCGGAGACGCGTTCGCAGATCTCGATCGCGAAGTCGGTGGGGGTCTGGGTGAAGATCTCGGGGCTGTACTGGTAGCCGAAGTTGGTGCCGTCCAGCAGCTGGTCGGCGTACTTCATGACCCACTCCGTGCCGCGCGTGGCGATCGCAATGCACTCGGCCTCGGTCACGTTGAACACGACGCGCTGGAACAGCGGCGCGGTCGCGTTGTAGAGGTGGACCGTCGCCTGGTCGGCGCCGACCAGCGACTCGATGGTGCGCGAGATCAGGTCCTCGCGGGCCTGGGTCAGCACGGAGATCCGTACGTCGTCAGGGATCCGGTCCTCCTCGACGAGCTGACGCACGAAGTCGAAGTCCGTCTGGCTCGCCGATGGGAACCCGACCTCGATCTCCTTGTAGCCCATCGCCACCAGCAGCTCGAACATCTTCATCTTGCGCGCCGGGCTCATCGGGTCGATGAGTGCCTGGTTGCCATCACGCAGGTCGGTGGACAGCCACCGCGGGGCGTGGGTGATCTTCTGGTCCGGCCAGGTGCGGTCCGGGACGGTGACGGGCTCGAAGGCCTGGTAACGCTGGAACGGCATCCCACTCGGCTGCTGCGACGGGACGGTGACGCTGGGCTTGTTCATGACTTCCTCGACTTCGTTGCTCTGAAGGAGCGCCGGCACGCGCAATCACTCCGCAGCGAGGGGGTCCGACGCCCTACTTGGTTCGGGGCGAGACCTCGCTGCGGCCGCTAAGAAGGAGGGCTCGCGTCATGATGGGAATCACCCTAACAGCCGAGCGGCCTAGGGTGGAGATGTGCCCCGGTTGCTGATCGTGCATCACTCCCCCAGCCGCTCGCTCCAGTCACTCCTGGAGCAGGTCGTCGCCGGCGCACACGACGAGGACGTGCAGGCAGGCGGCGCGGTCGAGGTCGTCGTACGTCCCGCGTTGGAGGCGACCGCCGACGACGTGCTGGAGGCCGACGGCTACATCCTCGGCACCAGCGCCAACTTCGGCTACATGAGTGGCGCGCTCAAGCACTTCTTCGACTCGACCTTCCTCGCCGTCGGCGGGGCCCTCGATCCCAGCGGCGCGCCGGCCGACGGCGCGGGAGCGACGGCCGGGCGCCCCTACGGGCTCTTCCTGCACGGGCGTTACGACCTCACCGGCGCACAACGCTCCGTCCAGTCGATCGTGGGCGCCCTCGGGTGGAAACAGGGGTACGACGTGCACGGCGTGCTGGGCGAGGTCGATGACGCCGCGCTGGAGGGCGCCTACGCCCTGGGCGCTACGATCGCGGCACTGCTGACCGACTGACCGACGTCCGTCACCGGGGCCGACGAGAGGGGCTGGATCGCGTGCTGGGCCGTGTGATGGTCATGCTCGCCGTCGCCCTGTCCGCCTCGCTGCTCACCGGCTGCGCCTCCGAGGTCCAGGGGCACAACACCGACGACAGCCTGGTCGACGCCGTCACGAAGCCCCAGAACGGCGCCTGCCGGATGCTCACACCCGACGACGTCGCCCTGCCCGCCAACGCGACCAGGACGGTCGACTGCAAGCAGGAGCACACCGCCGAGACCTTCGCGGTCGGCGACCTCCCGGCCGAGTTCGACGACGTCGACTACGACGACAGCTTGCTCGGCACCTACGCCTACCGGACCTGCTCGACGGCCTTCGCCCAGTTCGTCGCCGCCGACGAGAGCCTGGCGCTGCGGGCCACGCTGAGCTGGGCCTGGTTCCGCCCGTCCAGCAAGGCCTGGAAGAAGGGTGCGCGGTGGTACCGCTGCGACGTCGTGGGCGGCAGCACCGCGACCTCGGCGTACCGGCCCTTGCCGGAGACGGCCAAGGACATGCTGGCGGGGCGAGCGCCCGACGCTTGGCTGAGCTGCGCCCGCGGCCCGTCGGTCGGTGAGGGCGACAAGGTGCCCTGCTCGCAGAAGCACGACTGGCGCGCGGTCACGACCGTCAAGCTGGGTCAGCCCGAGGACGCCTATCCGGGCGACCGGGTGATGGAGAGCCGGACGAAGTCCTTCTGCGCGACGTCGGTCAAGGCGTGGCTCAACTATCCCTCGGACTTCGAGTACGGCTACACCTTCTTTCACCAGACCGAGTGGGCCGCTGGGATCCGTCGGTCCGTGTGTTGGGCGAAGACCCATGCGTGAGCCATCGAGCCTCGGGCAGGTCCGACGACGGGCACGCCTCGCGCCGATCGTGTTGTCGCTGCTCGTGGTGGTGACCGCCTGCGGCGGCGGGGACGAGAAGCCGAAGCAGCCGACCGCATCCGCGACGACGCAGGTGAGCGCACCTGCGCCGGCTCCGGGCCCCGCCCAGGGCGCCTGCTACACGCTGGCCTACGACGCCGCTGTGGCTCCGACCTCCGACGCCGAGCCGGTCGACTGCGCCACCGAGCACACCAGCACGACCTTTGCCGTCGGCACCATCGACGCCGTGGTCGACGGGCATCTCGTCGCCGTCGACTCCGACCGGGTGCAGACGCAGGTCGCAGCCGCATGCCCGAAGCAGCTCCTGCAGTGGACGGGCGGCAACATCACCCATCTGCGGTTGAGCATGGTCCGGTCGGTGTGGTTCACCCCCACCGTCGAACAGTCGGACGCCGGCGCCACCTGGTATCGCTGCGACGCCGTGCTCCTCGACGGCGCGTCGACCCTGGCACCGCTCGACGGTGATCTGAAGAACGCGCTGAAGAAGAAGGTCCCCGACACCTATGCGATGTGCGGCACCGCCGCGCCGGATGCCGCCGACTTCACCCGGGTCCGCTGCTCGACGAAGCACACGTGGCGCGCCATCGACGTCGTCACCTTCGACGGGGTCGACTACCCCGGCGCGAA
>JASLDK010000022.1 GCA_030145945.1 Nocardioides sp. | reverse complement strand
AGGTCAGGGGTACGCCGGAAACGGCCGTCTCCCCGGCGTCCTGACTGCCGTTGGCGTTGGTGTCGCGATAGACCAGTGCGGTGAGGCTGCCGCGGTGGCCGGGTGCCGCGCCCACCGCGCCGATTCCGTAGTCGACGCCCTCCCAGCCCATGCCCCCGCGCACCGTGATCGGCAGGAGGTCGTACGGCGCCGACGGGCTCACCAACGGCCGCCGGACGGTTGACGTGGCTGCCATCGGCCAGGCCAGCCAGTTGCCGGGAAGACTGGTGTTGTCCTCCCAGGTCCCGTCCGCCTCCACGCCGACGGTGTGGTCGACCTCGGCAGCGCCCTCCGCATCAACACGCACGGTCCGGATCCGGATCCCGTCGATCGCAGTGCTGAGACTCGGCTCCCCCGGGCCCTGCGCGCCGTTGCTGTTGCTGTCGGCGTACACCTTGCCGCGCAGCCGGTAGCCCGACCACCCGCGCAACGACGGTGTCACCACGGCGAGTGTCGGGTCGCCGCTGACCGGCGATTCGTTGCCGCCGGCATCGACGGCGTGCACCCGGTAGGTGTAGCCCGTCCCGGGCGTGAGCCCGGTGTCGGTGAACGCGTGCTGGTCGAACGGCAGCGTGGCGACCAGCGTCTGGTCTCGGTAGAGCCGATAGCTGACGGGCGCGGCATGCCCCGCAAGGCTGGGCAGGGTGAGCGCGACCGAATCCGGCGCGGGCGGAGAGCTGGCGATCGGTCCCGACCACGTCCACGGGCCCACCGGCGTACCGGCGCTCGGGGTGAAGGTCGCCCAGAGCGTCGGGCTGAGATTGCCGGCCGCGTCCGTGGCGACCACTCCGAAGGTGTACGACGTACCAGCAGCGAGCCCCTTCACGGGATATTGCGTCGCACCGGCCGCCACCTGGTCGATCGCGACGCCGGAACCGTCGACGATGCGGAATCCGGTGATGGCGATGTTGTCGCTGCGGGTCGTGGTCGACCAGTCGAGTGCCCCGCTCGGCAAATAGTTCAACGTGCCGGTGAGTTTGGGTGGGCACCCGTCGTACGGCGGAGTGATCGGCGGTGCAAGCAGCGTGGCTGCGCCGCCGCCGTTGACCAGATGGTGGTAGCCGTCTGCATATCGGAGATAGGCGAGGGTCGTGTTGCCGGTGGGGTCCGCGATGCTCTCGGTGAAGATGACCGAGCCGTCGGGGGCATAGAGCGTGCCGATCATCAGGTGGTTGATGCCGTCGTACCGGACGTAGGCCAGCGCGGACCCATCAGACGCGAAGGTCACCCGCGGGAAGAAGATGCCCGATCCGCCGACACCCCAGCCGCTCGACGCAGGATCGGGTCGATCTGCGTTGAAGAATTTCGGTGTCCGCGGTGCGGTGTTGCTGGCCCCGAGCGCGATGGAGCCGTCATCGGGACCGAACTGCACCTGATCGGACAGAGCAGGCGTATAGCTGGTCAACTCGTCGACGACTTGTTGACCGGTGACGGCGTCGACGACCTTGGTGATGCCGAAGGCATTGTTGGTCGTGTCGCGGGTGGCCGCGGCGATGAACTCCTGGTGAGGGCTGAAGCCGACGCGGATCTCCGCCATGTCGTAGCGGAGCGAGCGTTGCGCGCCGACGAGCAGCGAGGTCGCCGGATCGGCACCGTGCATCCGGAACGCCATCCAGGCGAAAGCGTTGCCGTTGGCCGTCGGCTGTTTCGTCGCTGTCACCACCGTGTTCTCGTCGCCACTGAACCCGAATCCCACCAGAGTGCCCGTCAGGGAGTCGTCCACCACCCGGGTCTGGTCGTCGTAGGTGAAGACCTCCAAGCGCGTCGTGGCTTGTCCCCCCACGGTCGACTGCGTGAGGGTCGCGTAGTACAACGGCGGGGCCTGGGCTCCGGACGATGAGAAGTAGGTGCCCAGCGCGCTCGAGGGCAGCGGCGTGATCGGCGTACCGGTCACGAAGGCTCCGGTTTGCCCTATCACCTTGCAGGTCTGGTCGTTCGGCGCGCCTTTCGTGGCAGGCGCCGGGGCCGGGACCCCCACGATCCCGGCCACCGCCAGCGCGATGATCAACGCCAGCCTGACGCCTGGCCCTCCGCCTGTCCTCGCCCACCGCGCATACACCTCCCCAGCGTTCTGGTCCTGCGCGGAAAAGGCATCAGGGAGCCACCCCAATGTTGGGGCGACTCCCTGACGGTGTGGAGCGCGAGATCAGTTGCCGATCGGCAGACCGAACCGGCCCTTCTGGAAGTCCTCGTAGGCCGCCATGACCTCGGCCTTGGTGTTCATCACGAACGGTCCGGCCCAGGCGATGGGCTCACGGATGGGCTGGCCGCCGACCACGATGACGTCGAGCTTCGGCGAGCGGCTCTCCTGCTGACCGTCCGCGGCGATCGTCAGGAAGTCGCCAGCACCGAGGACAGCGGTCTGGCCGGTGCGGACCGGGCTGGGCTCGGTGGCGCCGACCGTGCCGGAGCCGTTGAGGACGTAGACGAGCGCGTTGTGGTCGACATTCCACGGCAGCTCGAGGCGAGCGCCGGGCTCGATGGTCGCGTGGACGAGGGTCATCGGGCTGTACGTCGCCCCGGGCCCGGCGTGCCCGTCGACCTGGCCGGCGATCACCCGGACGAGCGCCCCGGCGTCGTCGGAGGTCAGCAGGGAGACCTCGCTGGAGCGGATGTCCTGGTAGCGCGGGTCGTTCATCTTGTCGGCCCGGGGCAGGTTGACCCAGAGCTGGATGCCGTGGAACAGTCCGCCGGCCTGGACCAGCCACTCGGGCGGCGTCTCGATGTGGAGCAGGCCGCTGCCCGCCGTCATCCACTGGGTGTCGCCGTTGGTGATGCTGCCACCACCGCCGTGGCTGTCCTGGTGGTCGAAGACGCCGTCGATGATGTAGGTGACGGTCTCGAAGCCGCGGTGCGGGTGCCAGGGCGTGCCCTTGGGCTCTCCGGGTGCGTACTCCACCTCACCCATCTGGTCCATCATGATGAACGGGTCGAGATGCTTCATGTCAATGCCGGCGAACGCGCGGCGGACGGGGAAGCCCTCCCCCTCATATCCCTGGGGCGCGGTGGTGACCTGCCAGACCGGGCGCGGCTGGTCACCGAGTCCCGGCGCCTTCAGGCGCGGCAGAACGGTCAGGTCGTCAACGGTGATCGCGGGCATGTCCTCCACCTCCAGGTGGTTCGTTCCAGTTGGTTGCCATGTCAACTATAGCCCTCTCGAGATCATTCCCGTCAAGGGCAACGTCGTGCCGGCGAGCGTGTTCATAGAGTGCAGACATGACTCGCTACGACGTCGTCGTGGTCGGCGCCGGACACAACGGCCTGACTGCCGCCGCCTACCTCGCTCGCGCCGGACTCTCGGTTCTCGTTCTCGAGCGCCTTGGACAGGTGGGCGGTGCTGCCGTCTCCGCACAGGCATTCCCCGGCTTCCCGACGCGTCTCTCGCGCTACTCCTACCTGGTTTCCCTGCTGCCTGAGCAGGTGATCGCCGACCTCGGACTCGATCTCGACCTCGTGAGCCGGTCGACGGCGTCGTACTCCCCCGCCGTGCGCGACGGCCGCCCCACCGGACTGCTCGTCGAACGCAACGAGGGCGAGGCGACGCGCGCCTCCTTCCGCGCGTTGACCGGCGGCGAGGAGGAGTACGCCGCGTGGCAGGCCTTCTATCGAGATCTCGGTGATCTGGCCCGGATCGTCGCACCGACCCTGACCCGGCCGCTGGAGACGGACCGCGCGCTCCGGGACCAGATCGATCCGCAGATCTGGCGTGATGTGGTCCAGCGGCCGATCGGCGAGGCGATCGAGCAGCGGTTCAGTGATGACCTCGTGCGCGGCGTGGTCGCGACCGACGCACTGATCGGGACCTTCGCCTCCCTCCACGACCCGAGCCTGATCCAGAACCGGTGCTTCCTCTATCACCTGATCGGCAACGGGACCGGCGAGTGGCGCGTGCCCGTGGGCGGGATGGGCGCCGTCACCGATGCCCTCGCCCGAGCTGCCGTCGAAGCGGGAGCCGAGATCGTCACAGGCGCGGGCGTCTCGGCGATCTCACCGTCGACCCGCGCGGGCGACCCGGTGGCCGTCACCTGGCACGACGGCCACCGTCATCACGCGGTCGAGGCGTCGCAGGTCCTCGCGAACGTCGCGCCCTGGGTCCTGCGCATCCTCCTCGGCGAGGGCGAGGACCCGGCTACCAAGCCGGAAGGCTCCCAGCTCAAGATCAACGTCCTGCTGTCGCGGTTGCCTCGCCTGCGCTCCGGCGTCGATCCGGCGACGGCCTTCGCCGGCACGCTCCACCTCGCGGAGTCGGCCACCGAACTCGAGAACGCCTGGGCGGCCGCCGAACGCGGCGAACTCCCGAACCCCCTGCCCGGCGAGGTCTACTGCCACTCACTGACGGATCCCTCGATCCTCGGCGACGTGCCCGAGGGCACGCACACCTTGACCTACTTCGGCCTGCACACCCCTGCCCGTCTGTTCGAGGCCGACCCCGAGGGCACCTGCACCGAGGCCGTACGCCGCGCCATCGCCTCACTCGACGCCGTGCTCGCCGAACCACTCGAATCCGTCGTCCTGCGCCGTCCGGACGGGCTCCCGTGCATCGAGGCGAAGATCCCGCAGGACATCGAGGCCGACCTCGCCATGCCCGGCGGACACATCTTCCACGGCGACCTCGACTGGCCCTGGGCCCCCGCCCGCGCCCGGCTCGAGAGTCCCGCCGAGCGGTGGGGCGTCCAGACCGACCACCCCGGCGTACTCCTCTGCGGGTCGGGCGCCCGCCGCGGCGGTGCCGTCTCCGGCCTCGGCGGCCACAATGCCGCCCAAGCGGTGCTGGAGAGCCGATGAGGCCTCGGGGCCTGAGTTCGAGGATCAGCCTCCGGCGCTTGGCAACGCCACCAACTGCGCCCGAAGCGACTCACGATCTCCCGCGGAGAGCATGGAGCGACCGGTCTGCATCCACTCAGCCACCCGATCGACACCGCAGACCATGACGCCATCGACCGTCAGCGGGACGAATCCGGACCGAACCAGGCACATGGTGGCGAACACGGGAACCGTCGAGCGAGCAACCAGCACATTGGCGATCGCCAGGGCCGCTTCCTTTGCGCGAGCGACCTCACGTTCGCGCCGCCAACCGTTCTGCCGGAGGACGCCGTCCCGGACTAGGACCTCGCCGTCCCAGTGCTTCGTGTCGATCACGAATACCCCCGGAGGACCGAGAACGACGTGATCGATGTTCGCCCGCGGGCGCCCCGGCCACCGGACGTCATGCACGATGCTCCACTCGGTCGGGAGCCCGTCGGCCAGCGCGGCCGCGACCTGGCGTTCACCCGATGCACCGCGCTCCCACTTGTCGGCCGCCTTGGCGAGACGGTCAGCCCTCTCACGCATCCGGCGCGCAACGTCGTCTGCCGATTCACCAGCCATGTGACCTCCTCGCATGACCTTGCGACCCTAGCCACCTCAACTGCTCCCGGCAGCAGAATGGCAACAACGAACTGCCCCCGATTTCGCCGGTTGCGCAGGGCGCTGGTAACGTTCCGTCTCGCTTCACCGCCTGCACCCCTAGCTCAATTGGCAGAGCAAGTGACTCTTAATCACTGGGTTCTCGGTTCGAGTCCGAGGGGGTGTACCGAAGCCGAAGGGCCCTCGCAGACGCGGGGGCCCTTCGCCGTTCCTGCCGCAAGCGGCCTGTGATGCGCTGAGGCCTCACCAGGTGAGGCCTCAGCGCATCGTTGACCCCGGCGCCAACACTCAGGAGGCGTGGTGGACCAGCAGTTCCTCGGCCAGGACCACACCGGCGTCGACGAGCTCCGGCGGCGAGACGACAAACGCCTCGGGGCCGGCGGCGAGCAGGAGCATGCCGACCCGCTTCTCCAGCGGGGGCAGGAGATCGACGTCGACGACGACGGATTCCTCGTCGTCCGAGACGTTGCGGACGTGCTCGCCGTAGAAGTCGACCGCCCAACGGGCCTCCTGGGGCACCAGCACTCGGACGGTGGTCGTGGCACGTTGCGCGTCCAGCCGGGCGGCCAGGTCCGCGGGCACCTCGAAGGTGCGATCGATCAACTCGACCTCGCGGATGTTGGACAGCAGGTAGGTCCGCAGCCTTCCCTCGTCGTCGACCGGTCCGGCATCGACCTCCCACCCGCGGCGGGTCTGCACGAGTGCGTAGGGATCGACCTCACGCTCGGACACCCCGGGCGACCATGCCCGCGAATAGACGATCCGGGCCGACTGCCGCTTCTCTCGAGCCTCCTGGAGCAACGGCAGGGCCTGCTTCCAGTCGGCGACCCGCGGCTCGTCACCGGGCTCGCCCAGCATGGTCTCCGTCAGGACGCCGATCGCCTCGGCGAGCTCCTCGTTGTCGGGCTCGAGGTCGTAGAGCGCCAGAGCCGCGGTGTGGACGAGCGCGAGCTCGGCCGCATCGACGTACTCCACGCCCAGCTCACCGGTCTCCTCGACGAACCGGACGATCTCGGCCTCGGCGGGTTCGACGTCCTCGCCCTCGACGCTGAGGAACTCGAGCACGTCGGGACGGGTCAGGCCGAGCAGCCATTCCGACGAGATGTCGGCGGTGTAGAAGGCGAGAAGGTCGTCGCGCAGCTCACCAGCAGGTACGCCGACCTCGGCGGCGAGCTGTGCGAGCGGCAGCCCGTCCGGGTGGGCGGCGAGGCGTTCGAAGACCTGCGGCAGCCGCGCGATCCGGGCTGCGTAGTTGGGAACCTGGGTCACGACGCGCCCTCCTCTGTTGCGGCATCCATGCCTGCGGCGGCCACCAACGCAGCC
Organism: Nocardioides sp.; assembly: GCA_030145945.1. Classification (GTDB taxonomy): domain Bacteria; phylum Actinomycetota; class Actinomycetes; order Propionibacteriales; family Nocardioidaceae; genus Nocardioides. The sequence goes on along the minus strand of JASLDK010000022.1, from coordinate 6,327 downwards.
ACCACCTCCGCCCGCACGTCGGGCGGGCCAACCACGCGCACCCGGGTGCCGAGCTCGTTGAGCCTTGCCCGCAATGCCGAACGATTGGTGACCCGATAGGTCAGCAGCACCTCGTCGTCCTCCGCGCCGGGCGCCGACGAGGTCTCGACCGGCTCCCCCAGCCACCGCGCGACGTCCGGCGCGAACCGGGCGGGACTGCTCAGCACGACGTCCACGGGCTCGTCGATCTCCCACGTCATGGGGTGCAGGCCGGCGTGACGTACCGTCCCGACCTGCGTCGCCGAGCCGGTGGCCCCGGCCTCGGGGTCGGACATGCGGCTGACGACGAATGTCTTCACCGCACCGCCGTCCCCCAGGGCGTGGTCCTCGATACCGCGCAAGTACCACGTGCCGTTCTGGCTGCGCAGTGTCTGCGGATGCACGACCCGCGGCGTGCCCTTGTAGCCGAACCGCAGCACACAGTGGTCGCGCACCGCCCGCACGACCTCCGACATCGGCCCGCTCGTCGTACCGTCCAGCGCCGGAGGCGCCACCTCCGCGGGCTTCGAGTCCGCGGGCAGACCGAGGCGCTCGACCAGGTCGTCGCGGTCGGCGAGCAGCACCGCGCGCCGCAGCGCTGACAACTGCTCGGGCGTGAGCCGCACGCGAAGCCGGTTGTCGACGGTCGTCATCCGGTAGACGGCGTCCTCGCCGGTCTCCGCGATGTTCTCGATCAGCCAGCCCTGCCGGGTGAGGTGGCGTAGTTCACGGCCCAACTGACTCGGGCCGTCGGCGCCGTCGAAGCCCGACACGGCGAGCAGGCGATCGCGCGGGACACCCTTCTCGCCGGCAGCACGCAGCACCGCAGCGATCCGGACGACACGCTCCATCGGTGCACGTTGATCGCGCCCAGGCCCTTTCGCCACTCCAGTCCCCACCCTTCCGATCCGGTCAGTCGCCGAAGCTGCCGTGCCGTCCCGCCCCACCAGCGAAACGTGTTGCCCCAGCGAGGGTATCCGCGCTCAACGAGCGGAGTCCGTGTCGCCACTCCAGCGCGATCGCATCGTCGATCCCCAACCCGTGTTGGCCGTACGACGACAGGCGGTCCTCACGCAAGCAGGTCTGCGGGAAGCCGGCCAACCGCTGGGCAAGAGCGACTGCTTCCTCGAGTGCGGCACCGGGTGCGGAGATCCGGTTGGCGAGTCCCATCCGCTGCGCTTCGTCGGCACCGACCTCGCGACCGGTGAGGATCAGATCGAGGGCGTGGGAGTGGCCGATCAGGCGGGGCAGGCGGACCGTGCCGCCGTCGATGAGCGGCACGCCCCAGCGGCGGCAGAAGACCCCGAAGGCAGCGGCAGGATCGACGACCCGCAGGTCGCACCAGACGGCGAGTTCGAGACCGCCGGCGACGGCGTACCCCTCCACTGCGGCGATGACCGGCTTGGAGAGCAGCATGCGGGTCGGCCCCATGCCGGCCGGCCCCGCGTCGGGACCTGCACCGGGCGCACCCACCTCAACACGCCCTTCGGACACCGCCTTGAGGTCGGCTCCGGCGCAGAACACACCGCCGGCGCCGTACAACACCGCGACCGACGCGTCCTCGTCCTTGTCGAAGGCCGTGAAGGCCTCGGTCAGCAGCCGCGCGTGCTCCGCGTCGACCGCGTTGCGGACCTCGGGCCGCGACAGCGTGACGATCGTGACCGGTCCGCGTTTCTCGATGACGACAGCCATGCGCGGAGATTACAGATACAGGCCGGCTGCCTCGTCGCCGAGCCGCTCGGCGGCGACCGCATGGATGTCGCGCTCGCGCATCACGACGTAGATCTCGCCCGAGACCTCGACCTCGGCCTTGTCCTCGGGGTCGTAGAGGACCTTGTCGCCGCTCACGACGGCGCGGCAGTGCGGACCGACGGCGACGACCCGCGACCAGGCAAGCCGGCGTGCCCCCATGGCGGCGGTGGCGGGGATGACGATGCCACCGGACGAGCGGCGCTCCCCGGCCTCGGAGTCGGCCTCGCACAAGATGCGGTCGTGCAGCATCTTGATGGGGGTCTTGTCGGACACCTCGGCGTCAGCGGGTGATCTTGCGGATCACGACGAACAGCGCGATCACGCCGACGACACCACCCACGGTCTTGAGGATGTTGTCGGTGCGGGGTTCACCGGTCTCGACGTCGACATAGTGCGCCTTCACCTGTGCAACCTCGCGACTCACGATGGTCTTGGGGTGCGAGCGGTAGAGCAACTGGTCGATCGTCCCGGCGAGGCGCTCGCGCGCCTCTTCGATCTCGCGCTCGATGTCAGAGGGAGTGTCACTCACCCGGGCAGGCTATCAATGCTGATCGAACGCGGGTCGAAGCCCCACGGGAGTTCCAGTCGGTGGGCCCGCATGAGGGCTTCGTCGGTGAGGGTGTCGTACGTCGTCCCGTCGGCCACGACACGGCCCGCACTGAGCACCACGGCGCGCGGGCACAGCTCCAGCGCATAGGGCAGGTCGTGGGTGACCATCAGCAGCGTGACGTCGAGGCTGCGCAGGATGTCGGCGAGCTCGCGGCGCGAGGCGGGGTCGAGGTTGGAGCTCGGCTCGTCGAGGACGAGGATCTCGGGCTCCATCGCGAGCACCGTGGCGACGGCGACGCGACGACGCTGACCGAAGGACAGGTGGTGGGGCGGTCGGTCGGCGAAGTCGGCCATCCCGACCTTGTCGAGCGCGTCCATCACGCGACTGTCGAGGGCGGCGCCCTTGAGACCCAGGTTGGCGGGTCCGAAGGCGACGTCGGCGCGCACGGACCCCATGAACAGCTGGTCGTCCGGGTCCTGGAACACGATGCCGACGCGACGCCGGATCTCCCTCAGGTTCTTCCTCGTGACAGGAAGTCCGCTGACCGCGACGCTCCCCTCGCCATGGCCCGTCTCCCCCGACAGGATGCCGTTGAGGTGCAGCACCAGTGTCGTCTTCCCCGCACCGTTGGGACCGAGCAGAGCAACCCGCTCCCCCGCATGGACGTGCAGATCAACGCCGAACAGGGCCTGATGGCCGTCGGGATAGGCGAAGGCCAGGTCGCGGACGTCGAGAACCGGAGTCATCGACGTCCACCGATCGCATCGGGCAACGTGCCGTCGTACCCACGGGAGAGCATGGCGAGATGCACCCGCTCCCCCCTCTCATACGACCGCACGAACAGCGCCCCGAGCGTACGCGCCAGCGCCGGCCAGTGCCGCGGGGACCGGGGGTCCATGCCGCGTGAGCGCATGGCGGTGGTCATCCGCGCGAGGTCGCTGGTGACGACGTCGAGGTAGCGGATCATGAAGCCCATGATCTGCACGATCAGGTCGGGCATCCGCAGGCGTTGCAGGCCCCGCAGCACGTCGGTGGGCTCGGTGGTGGCGGCCAGCGTGAGCGAGGCGAGGACGCCGAGCGTGCCCTTGGCGACCAGTCCCCACGCGGCAAGCAGGCCCGACTCGGAGAGCTCCAGGTCCCAGGTCCCCAGGGGTACGACGACCCGCGGACCCGACGCGACGAACGGCATCAACAACGCGAACACGAGGAAGGGCAGCTCGACGACGAGCCGGGGCAGCAGCCACAGCAGCGGGATCCGCGCCAGCAGGACGACGCCGAGGATCAGCGCGAGGTAGCCGCCGAAGACCGGCCACCACTCCCGCGGCGTGGCGACGACAGTGAGCACGAAGCCCAGCAGGACGACGATCTTGAGGTGGGCGGGGGCGCGGTGCACCACGGAGTGCCCGTGGAAGTGCAGCCGATGACCGTGCCCCGCACCCATCGACGATCAGGCCTGGGGTTCGCGGCGGCGCAGCACCCGGAACAGCAGACCGCCGAGCAGGAAGGTGATGCCGACGCCCGCAATGCCGGCGATGCCGCCGCTGATCCGCTCGTTGTCGACACCCTTGGTGCCGTAGTCCGCGAACGGGCTGCCGGTGTCGACGGGCTTCTTCTGGCTGTCGATGAACCCGGTCTTGGCGGCGACGTACTCGAGCCCGTCCGGGTGGCTGCTCGCGTAGTAGCTGCCGACGCCGGCGATGAGGAGGGCGACGAGGATCCCGACGACGAGGAAGCGCCGGCTCTTCGGGCGCACGGTCGTGGTGGTGCTCATGCTGCGACCTCCGCTCGCAAGGGGGTACGTCGGGACAGCCCGCGGGCGCCGTGCACGAGGTCGGGGCGCGAGGCGAGGACGGCGCTGACGACGAGGGCGGTGATGGCCGCCTCGCCGATGCCGATCACGGTGTGCCAGCCCACCATCACCGCGAAGACCTTGCCGGGGGCGACGTCGCCGGTGGCACCGATCGCGAACAGCAGGCTGAAGGCGGCGGCCGCGGCGGGCACCGACACCAGTGCGCCGACAGCGGCGGCGGCAGGCACCGAGGTGGTCCTCCTCGGCAGGACGCTGAGCACAAGCCGGAACACGGCGTACCCGACGAAGGTGCCGACCAGTGCCATCAAGGTGATGTTGGTGCCGAGGGCCGTGAGGCCGCCGTCGGCCATGAACAGCCCCTGCACCAGGAGCACCACACTGATGCACAGCGCAGCAGTCCAGGGTCCGACGAGGACGGCGGCGAGCGCCCCGCCGAGTAGGTGGCCGCTGGTGCCGGCGCCGACCGGGAAGTTGATCATCTGGCCGGCGAAGACGAAGGCAGCGACGAGGCCGGCCATCGGTGCGGTGCGGTCGTCGAGCTCGGCGCGCGCCTTGCGCAGCGCGACGCCGACACCGACCACAGCGACTGCGCCGGTGGCGATCGACGTGGGGGCGTCGAGGAAGCCGTCGGGCACGTGCATGGGGTGCTCCCTTGCGATTGCTGGGGGAATGGTTGCGGTCTTGTGGGACTTGGGAAGTTCAGCCGGGCGCGACCGGGGTAGTTAGATGGTGGCGAGCCCAGGCTCCGTCCGACCACCTTATTGCATGTTGTTTGCAACAGCGTCCCCACCTCAGGAGAGTCCCCCATGAGCGACCAGCACCGTTTGTCGCCCGGCGACCACGCCCCCGACTTCTCCCTGGCCTCCGACCAGGGCGACGAGGTCAACCTCTACGACCTCCTCAAGCAGGGCAAGAAGGTGATCGCCTACTTCTACCCCGCAGCGATGACCCCCGGCTGCACCAAGCAGGCCTGCGACTTCACCGACTCCCTCGACGGACTGCAGGGGGCCGGCTACACGGTCGTCGGCATCTCCAAGGACTCCACGACCAAGCTGGCCAAGTTCCGCGAGCGCGACAACCTCACCATCACGCTGCTCGCCGACCCCGAGCTGGCCACACACAGGGCGTATGGCGCCTACGGCGAGAAGAAGCTCTACGGCAAGGTCGTCGAAGGCGTCATCCGCTCGACCTTCGTGATCGACACCGACGGCACCGTCGAGCTCGCGCAGTACAACGTCAAGGCGACCGGCCACGTCGCCAAGCTGCGCCGCGACCTCGGACTGGCCTGAGCGACGATGAGCACCCTCCACCACGCCCTTGCCGACCTGGCCCGCGACCATGGCACCGACCTGTTCCGGGACGCCTCGGCCTTCCGTGGCTCGCTGGACGACTACCTCGACGAGGGTCAGGCGTCCGGCGGCACCATCAACCTGCTGACCGACGCCGTACGCCTCGGCGCCCTCGACGGCATGATCACCATGCTGTCCAGCGGCGCGAGCGCGGAGAGCGCCGTCGACTCCGCCGGCCAGCGCCTTGCCCGCGACCGCGGCAGCGCCGACATCCGCGGCTGCCAGTGGGCGATCGCCGTGCTCGGCTATGCCCTGGGCCGGATCCCCGAGCCGCTGGTGCTCGGCCTCGACCCCGGCAGTGGTACGACGCCCGGCTCGATGCCGACATCCGCACCCACCGCTCTCCCGGGTTCCCTGCCGGGTGCGATGCCGGGTGCGATGCCCTCCGCTCCCCCGTCGCCCTCGTCGTACCCGCCCCCGCCGGCGCCGATCCCGAGCCAGCCGAACGGGCCGACGGGCTATCCCGCGCCCGCCTGGCAGCCGCCGGTTCCGCACAAGAACCGCGCCGGGCTGCTGATCGGTGGCATCGCTGTCGGTCTGGTGCTGCTGGTCGTGGTGATCGTCGGCATCGTCATCGTCTTGAACTCCAACGGTGATGACTCCCCGGCGGCCAAGGACCCGACCTCCAGCGCGCCCACGGACGGCGCCACGTCCGATTCGACGGACGGCGCCACGGACACGCCGACCACCGACACCGACGTGCCCGACATCGGCGGCGACACCTTCGCCGGCACCGGCTACTACGGCCAGCTGCCGAAGAACTGGACGGACGCGACCGACACCTTCGCCGCCGACAACCCCGACGTCACCACCTTGGACAAGGTGTTCGTGTGGGGTGACAGCTTCAA
>JASLDK010000364.1 GCA_030145945.1 Nocardioides sp. | reverse complement strand
ACGGCATCAGGCCCGGTCCATCAGGACCGGGCCTGAGTTCGTTTTCGGCAGTGGCTCGACCCCGACGGGAGGTCAGCCCTCGTCGACCGACTTCTTGGCTGCCGCCGTCTTCTTCGCTGCGCGCGACTTCGGCGCCGTGGGCTCGGTGCCGACGATCGCGAACACCGGCGCGGTCACCTTCTCCAACGCCGCGACCGCCTCCGCATGCCGCTCGGCGAGTTTCGCGACCACGCCGGCGAGGTCGGCCTGCGCCTCGGCGAGCGTGTGCACGGTGTCGGCCAGCTCGCGCTGTCGGACGATGAAGTCCTGCAGCGGCTGAGCGGTCGTGCTGGCGAGGCTCGTGACGGCGCCGGCCATTCCGGCAACGGCACCGGCGAGGTCGCCGACCTGGCGGGCGAGCTCGTCGGGTTGGGTTACTCCGGTGACCGCCGTGTCCCGGACGCCTCGCAGCACGTCGGTGGTGAGCTTGAGCGCGACCTGCTGCGACTTGATCAGCAGGTCGATGGGGTTGATCGGTGCGTCCGCCATGGAGGCAGCGTGCCAGACAGCGAGCAGGTCGGGACACCGTCATGTCCGATTCCCGCGAGAAACTGTCGGTGGAAGGGCGCAGAATGGATGCCATGGAGACGACGACCGGGCCGGCGGAGCAGCTCGACTTCGAGCGCTGCTACACCGCGGTGCAGTCCCGGGACCGGCGGTTCGACGGGGTTTTCTACACCGCGGTGCGTACGACGGGCATCTATTGCCGACCGTCCTGCCCGGCCCGCACCCCGGCGTCGGCGAACGTCTCCTTCCATCGCACCGCGGCCGCCGCGCAATCGGCCGGCTACCGGGCCTGCAAACGGTGCCTGCCTGATGCGACCCCCGGTAGCCCCGACTGGAATGTCGCCGCGACCGTCGCCGGTCGAGCGATGGGACTGATCGCCGACGGCGTCGTCGACCGCGACGGTGTCGACGGTCTCGCGCACCGCCTGGGCTACACCTCCCGCCACCTGTCGCGGCTGCTCACCGCTGAGCTCGGCGCTGGACCGCTCGCTCTCGCCAGGACCCAACGGGCGCAGACAGCCCGCGCGCTCGTGGAGAGCACGTCATTGAGCCTGGCCGAGGTGGCCTTCGCGGCCGGTTTCTCGAGTGTGCGCCAGTTCAACGACACGGTGCTCGAGGTCTACGCCGCCACCCCGAGCCAACTGCGAGGCCGCAGGCGCTTTCGACCTGTCGCTTCGGAGAAGAGCCAGGCAGAGACGCCCGGCGCCATCGACCTGCGCATCGCCGTGCGTACGCCGTTTCGTGGCTCGACGTTGCTCCGCTTCCTCGCCGACAGAGCCATCCCGGGTGTCGAGGTCGCCGAGATCGGAGCCGACGGCAGCGGCAGCTACGCCCGGACGCTCGCCCTGCCGCACGGTGCGGGCGTCGCCCGGGTCGAGCTCGCCGACATCACGGATGCCGGGAGTTCCTACCTTCCCCTGCGCCTGATCCTCGACGATCTCCGCGACACGACCGCGGCGCTCAACCGCGTGCGCGCACTCGTCGACGCCGACGCTGACCCGATCGCCGTCGACACCCACCTGGGCGCCGATCCGGCGCTCGCGCCGATGGTTGCGGCACGGCCGGGACTGCGAGTTCCGGGTCATGTCGACGGATCGGAGGTGGCGGTTCGGGCCGTCCTCGGCCAGCAGGTCACCGTCGTCGCAGCCCGCACGGCCGCAGCCCGACTGGTTGCGGCGCACGGCACTCGCGTCGACACCGGGATCGACGGACTGACGCACCTCTTCCCTGATTCGGCCACCGTCGCCGCGCTCGCTCCGGATGAGTTCCGGATGCCGAGGGCTCGTGGCCGGGCCCTCGTGGGTCTGGCGGCCGCGCTCGCGAACGGCGACGTGGTCCTCGACCGCGGACCGGACCGCGACGACGTACGACGGGCTCTGGTGGCGCTGCCCGGCATCGGGCCCTGGACTGCCGACTACATCGCCCTGCGCGCCCTCGGCCACCCCGACGTGTGGCTGCCCACCGACGTCGGCGTGCGCAACGCGCTGGCGTCGTACCCCCATGCTGATGCCGGTCGCTGGGCGCCGTGGCGTTCGTATGCGCTCCTGCACCTGTGGACCTCACTGGAAGGATGAACTGATCATGTGGACCGTCATCGAATCGCCCATCGGGCCGCTGCGTCTGGTCGAAGAGGACGGAGCGATCACCGCGATCGAGTTCTCTCCGTTCCGCGACGGCGCGCGAGCCATCGGCGACCGCGTCGACGACGCGCCCGTCCTCGTCGAGACCGCCCGCCAGTTGGGCGAATACTTCGCCGGCGACCGGACCGTCTTCGACCTGCCCCTCGCGCCGAACGGCTCCGGATGGCAGCGCTCGGTGTGGGACCAACTGGTCGGCATCGGCTACGGCGAGACGGCGTCGTACGGCGAGATCGCCGCGCGGCTCGGCAAGACGAATGCCGCTTCACGAGCCGTTGGCACGGCGAACGGATCGAACCCCATCCCGATCGTCATCCCATGCCATCGGGTGATCGGCGCCAACGGCACCTTGACCGGGTACGCCGGCGGGCTCGAGCGCAAGCAGATCCTGCTCGATCTCGAGAGCCGCGAGGCTGCCCTGTTCTAGGCAGGATCGCGCGGAGAGCCGCTATTCGGCGGCGGCGCGGCGCAGCGACTCAGAGAGTCGCTCGGCCGCGGCAAGGACAGCGGGAGCGTGCATCCGGCCGGGCTGGCGGGAGAGCCGCTCGAGGGGGCCGGACACGGACACGGCCGCGATGACCTTGCCGCCGGGGGAGCGGACAGGTGCGGAGACCGAGGCGACACCCTGCTCGCGTTCGCCCACCGACTGCGACCAGCCACGTCGTCGGATCGCGGACAGCTCGGCTGCGGAGAACGCCGAGTGCTGGAGTCCTCGGTGGATCCGCTCGGGGTCGTCCCAGGCGAGCAGGACCTGGGCGGCCGAGCCGGCCCGCATGGTCAGCTGCGAGCCGATCGGGATGGTGTCGCGCAGACCGGAGGGGCGTTCAGCGGCTGCGACACACACGCGGTGGTCGCCCTGACGACGCCACAACTGGGCCGATTCGCCGGTGATGTCGCGCAGCCGCGCGAGCACCGGACCGGCCGTCGCCAACAGGCGGTCCTCGCCGGCTGCTGCGGACAGCTCGGCCAGGCGCGGTCCGAGCACGAAGCGTCCTTGCATGTCCCGAGCGACCAGTCGGTGGTGCTCCAGCGCCACCGCGAGCCGATGGGCCGTGGGGCGCGCAAGCCCCGTGCCTGCCACCAAGCCGGCCAAGGTGGCCGGTCCCGACTCCAGGGCCGTGAGCACCAGGGCCGCCTTGTCGAGAACTCCGACGCCGCTCGAGTTGTCCATATGGCAATACTGCCGTCTCGGATCTTGGGATGCAAGAGTACGCTGACATTCACTGCCGGAAGTCCGGTGGTGTGGACCCGAACGAGGAGGAACGAGTCATGGGCAAGACCCTGGCGGAGAAGGTGTGGGACGAGCATGTCGTCCGATCGACCCCCGGAGAGCCGGACCTCCTCTACATCGACCTTCACCTCATCCATGAGGTCACCAGCCCCCAGGCCTTCGACGGTCTGCGGCTCGCCGGTCGCAAGGTGCGTCGACCCGACCTGACGCTGGCGACCGAGGACCACAACGTTCCCACCCTCGACTGGGACAAGCCGATCGCCGACCCGGTCAGCAAGACCCAGGTCGACACCCTGCGCAAGAACGCTGAGGAGTTCGGCGTCCGGCTGCACCCGCTCGGCGACATCGAGCAGGGCATCGTGCACGTCGTCGGCCCCCAGCTCGGTCTCACCCAGCCCGGCATGACGATCGTCTGCGGTGACTCCCACACCAGCACCCATGGGGCTTTCGGTGCGATCGCCTTCGGCATCGGCACCTCCGAGGTCGAGCACGTCCTCGCCACGCAGACCCTGCCGCAGGCCAAGCCGAAGACGATGGCCGTGACGGTCAACGGCAGCCTCGCTGAGGGCGTCACCGCCAAGGACCTGATCCTCTACCTGATCACGCAGACCGGCACGGGCGGCGGACAGGGATACATCGTCGAATATCGCGGCGAGGCCATCGAGGCTCTCTCGATGGAGGGCCGGATGACGGTCTGCAACATGTCCATCGAGTGGGGCGCCAAGGCCGGGATGATCGCGCCCGACGAGACCACCTTCGCCTACATCGAGGGCAAGGCCGAGGCGCCGAAGGGTGCCGACTGGGACGCCGCCGTCGCGCACTGGAAGACCCTTGTCACCGACGCCGACGCGACCTTCGACAAGGAGATCGTGATCGACGCGGCCGACGTCACGCCGTTCGTCACCTGGGGCACGAACCCCGGACAGGGTGCGCCCCTGGGGTCCAACGTCCCCTCGCCCGACGACTTCGAGGACCCGTCCGACAAGCTCGCCGCCGAGAATGCCCTGGCCTACATGGGTCTCGAGGCCGGTCAGCCGCTTCGATCGGTCAAGGTCGACACCGTCTTCGTCGGTTCCTGCACCAACGGTCGCATCGAGGACCTGCGCCTGGCCGCCGACATCATCAAGGGCCACAAGGTCGCCGAGGGCACCCGCCTGCTCGTCGTACCCGGCTCGGTGCGGGTGCGCAACCAGGCCATGGAGGAGGGCCTCGACAAGGTCTTCATCGAGGCCGGCGCCGAGTGGCGTGGCGCGGGCTGTTCGATGTGCCTGGGCATGAACCCCGACACGTTGAAGCCCCAGGAGCGCTCGGCATCCACGTCGAACCGCAACTTCGAGGGCCGGCAGGGCAAGGGCGGTCGGACCCACCTGGTGTCCGTTCCCGTCGCTGCCGCAACCGCCGTCAAGGGCACGCTGGCGTCCCCGGCCGACCTGTCCGCCGCCCTGGTCTGAGAAGGAGAAACAGTCATGGAGAAGTTCACCTCCCACACCGGTACGGCGCTGCCGTTGCGCCGCAGCAATGTCGACACCGACCAGATCATCCCGGCTGTCTACCTCAAGCGTGTGACGCGCACGGGTTTCGAGGACGGTCTCTTCGCTGCGTGGCGCAACGACCCCGAGTTCGTTGCCAACAAGCCCGAACATCAAGGGGTTTCCATCCTCGTCGCGGGTCCGGACTTCGGCACGGGTTCGTCGCGTGAGCACGCGGTCTGGGCGCTGATGGACTACGGCTTCAAGGTCGTGCTGTCGAGCCGGTTCGGCGACATCTTCCGTGGAAACTCCGGAAAGGCCGGCCTGCTGTCGGTTCTTGTCGACCAGGACGTGATCGAGCAGTTGTGGGCTCTCATCGAGAACGACCCCGCCACGCAGATCACTGTCGACCTCGAGGCCCGCACGGTCACCGCTGGCGACCTCACCGCCGAGTTCCAGATCGACGACTACACGCGCTAC
>JASLDK010000344.1 GCA_030145945.1 Nocardioides sp. | reverse complement strand
CCCGGTCGCCGAGCCCGCGACACCGACCCGCGACGACCTCCAGCAGGTGCGCGAGCGCCGCCTGTCCGCCGTGCCCGAGGAGCTGCCGTTGGGCGGCGACGTCGACGCCCTGCCGTTCGGTGACACCTTCGACCAGGCCCTCGACATCGCGGCGTCCGCCGAGCCCGCCGAGCCCGCCGCCAAGGCCACACCTGAACCTGCCGTCGACGAGCCGATCCGCGCGACCGATGTCGCACCGGCGGAGGAGACCGCGGCGAGTCAGGGCGACGAGCCCGACGGTGCTCGCCACCGCCGTCCGGTGCAGAAGAAGCGCGGGCGCGCGTCGGTGCCGAGTTGGGACGAGATCATGTTCGGCGGCGGCGACCAGTAGGCATTCCTGCGCACGGATCACGAGACGTGAGGGACGTCTCGTTACTGGTCAGTAGCATCGGCTCCCGCCGCGACTGAAAACCGCGTAGCGTACGGCGCATGGCCTACTTCGTGACCGGCGCTACCGGGTTCATCGGACGCTTCCTCATCCCTGAGCTGATCGACCACCGCGACGGTCCGATCTACGTGCTGTGCCGCGCCTCGTCGCTCGGCCGCATGGAGGGGCTGATCCAGCAGTGGGGCTCTGACCGCGTTCAACCCGTCGTCGGCGACCTGGGCCAGCCCGGCCTGGGCGTCGACGCCGACTGGATCGAGGAGAACGCCGGGAAGATCGACCACTTCTTCCACCTGGCCGCGATCTACGACATCACCGCCGATGACGCGATGAACGATGCCATGAACATCGACGGCACCCGCAACGCACTCGCGCTCGCCGAGGCCATCGACGCAGGTTGCTTCCACCAGGTCTCCTCGGTCGCCGCTGCAGGTGACTACATCGGACGGTTCGACGAGACCATGTTCGAGGAGGGGCAGCCGCTTCCCTCGCCCTACCACCGCACGAAGTACGAGTCGGAGAAGATCGTCCGCGACGAGGCGAAGGTGCCGTGGCGCGTCTACCGTCCCGCGATCGTGGTCGGCCACTCCGAGACCGGCGCGATGGACAAGATCGACGGTCCCTACTATCTCTTCCCGCTCATCAAGCGACTGCGCGACAACCTCCCGGCCTGGCTGCCCCTGGTCGGCATCGACCTCGGCGACACCAACCTCGTCCCCGTCGACTACGTCGCCAAGGCGATGGACCACCTCGGCCACCTGCCCGACCGCGACGGCGAGGCCTTCCACCTGGTCAACCCCGAGCCGCAGCCCGTGGTCGACATGATCAACGCGTTCTGTGGAGTCGCAGGTGCACCCAGATTCGCCACGCCCCTGAGCCGGAGCCTGACGACGGCCGGCCCCCTCGGTTTCATCCCGGCCCGACTGCGTCCGCTGCACCTGATGACGGCAGCCATCCGTACGACGCCCGCCCAGGTGCTGCTCGACCAGACCATCGGCCGCCTCGGTCTGCCGGCCGAGGCGCTGGCGCACACCTCCTTCCCGTCAGTCTTCGACTCGCGGATCACCGAGAAGGCGCTGGCCGGCTCCGGCATCAGCGTGCCGCCGCTGGAGAGCTACGCGCGGACCCTGTGGGGTTACTGGGAGGAGAACCTCGACGACACCACCGGCCGCGACCCCAAGAACGTCGCCGCCCTCAAGGACAAGTACGTCGTCATCACCGGCGCCTCGTCCGGAATCGGGCAGGTCGTCGCGCTCAAGGTCGCGCAGGCCGGTGGCGTCCCCGTGCTCGTCGCCCGAGGCAAGGAGAAGCTCGAGGCGACCAAGGCCCTCATCGAGATGCGCGGTGGCCGCGCCGAGGTCTTCGCGTGTGACCTGTCCGACCTCGAGGCGATCGACCGCCTGTGCGAGCAGCTCACCGCCGAACTGCCGAGTGTCGACTACGTCGTCAACAACGCGGGCCGCTCGATCCGCCGTTCGCTGAAGCTCTCCCACGACCGGTTCCACGACTTCGAGCGCACCATGCAGCTCAACTACTTCGGCGCGATCCGCCTCGTGATGGGCCTGATGCCGCAGTTGCACGAGCAGCGCTCCGGCCACATCGTCAACATCTCCTCGATCGGCGTGCAGACCAACCCGCCGCGCTTCTCCGCCTACGTCGCTTCCAAGGCCGCGCTGGACGCGTGGAGCAACGTGGTGTCGTCCGAGGTCGTCGGTCACGGGATCTCCTTCACCAACGTGCACATGCCGCTGGTGCGGACGCCGATGATCGCGCCCACCAAGATCTACGACAAGTTCCCGACCATCTCGCCGGCGCAGGCCGCCGACGTCGTCATCAAGGCGATGGTCGAGAAGCCGCACGAGATCAACACCGCACTCGGCACCGCGGGCGAGCTGGCCCACACGATCGCGCCGCGCACCGCCTTCCGAGTGCTCAACCTCGCCTACCAGGTGTTCCCGGACTCGGCAGCTGCCAAGGGTCAGAAGCCGGCGTCACAGGCGGCCGCCGCTGCCGAGGAAGCACCGGCTTCCAACCGTCGCGAGACCGAGCAGATGTTGATGGCGCAGCTGTTCCGTGGCGTCCACTGGTGAGCGTGCAGCGCTAGCGGTGCATCTCGCTCAGGCCTCGGGGCCGGTGGCGACGGGCCGGCTCGGGTCGGCCACCCACTCGCTCCAACTGCCCGGATAGAGCGCTGCGCTGACCCCGGCGAGCTCGAGTGCGAGCACGTCATGCGCGGCCGTCACCCCGGAACCGCAGTAGACGGCGACGTCGGTGCCCGTCGTGGCACCGACGTTGCCGTAGATCTCCGCCAGCTCGGCCGGCGGGCGGAAGTGGCCGTCGGTCAGGTTGCTGCTGGTCGGCAGGTTGACGGCGCCCGGGATGTGTCCGGCGACGGGATCGATCGGCTCGACCTCACCCCGGTAGCGCTCCGCGGCGCGCGCGTCGACCACCACGGCGGCGTCCTGGACGGTCGATGCGTCGACCACCGGCAATGCACCGGGGGCGGCGGTGAAGTCCCCCGGCTGGAGCGCTGCGGCAGGCTCCCCACGCTCGCTCGCACCGCCTTCGGTGAGCCAGGCCGACCAGCCGCCGTCGAGCACGCGGACGTCGCGATGTCCGTGGAAGCGCAGGAGCCACCAGCCGCGGGCCGCCGCATGACCGGCCCAGTCGTCGTACAGGACCACCGGGCGGTCGTTGCTGACCCCGCATCTGCGCATGGCGGCCTCGAAGGCGACGATGTCGGGAAGCGGATGGCGGCCGCGCTCGCGCTTCTCCCCCGGCTCGGCGGCGAGGTCCCGGTCGAGGTCGACGTACGCCGCTCCGGGGAGGTGCCCGGCGGCGTACTCCTCCGGTCCGGAAGGGCCGCCCATCCGGTAGCGCACGTCGAGGATCGTCATGCCATCCAGGCCGTCGCGAAGCTCGGCGACGGTGATCAGTCCTGACCTCATGAATCGAGCCTAGTGTCGGGTGACAGGGATAGGGCCTGTGGAGGACGCAGGCAGGACGGCGATGGATGCGGCAGGCTCTCGGGCATGATCCGCGAACCGGTGCCGACGTTGTTCGAGCGGGTGATGCTGCGCGCCGCCAAGGATCAGGCTGCTGCCGAAGGGCGCTGTCAGGTGAAGCCGACCCTGCACGTCGGCGTCCCCGGTGGCCCCACCCGGAGCTTTCGGATCGATCCGGACGACAGGCTGGACCTTGCGTTGCGGACCGAGATGATCGAGGCGATGTGCCGCGACGATGTCGCGCAAGGCCGTGTGCCTCTGGTGTGGCTGACCCGTCAGGTCGAGGGTCCCGACGTCGAGGACCTGGCCTGGGGCGCTGCGGTGGGGTGCGCCGGGCCGGAGCTGGGCGTTGATCTGGACCTGGTCGTCGTCACCCGCCGTTCCTGGCACGATCCCCGCACGGGCGTCGGGCGCAGGTGGTCACGGCTGCGCCCGAGGAAGGCAGCAGCCACCGAAGCCGGATGAAGGGTCACTCCCAGGTGTGCACCGGCTGGTTGCCGTGCATGCGTTGGCGATAGTCGGCCAACACAGCCCGCAGCGCGTCGTACCGGTCGGCGTCGTCGCGTTGCTGAATCTTGCGGACGAACCAGTCGGAGGCGCTCGACCCGGTCAGGCAACGCTGCTCGATGATGTCGAGGTAGCGGTGCGCCTCCTCAGAGCCGACACCCCAGGCCGCCAGACCCTCATGGGCCAGAGGAAGCAGGCGGCGCACGATCAACTCGGTGGCCCGCACCCGGCCGAGCTGCGGCCAGTAGAGCTCGGCATCGATGCCATGACGCGCGGCCGCATGGAAGTTCTCCTCAGCAGCGCTGAAGGACATCTGCGACCACAGCGGACGGTCGTTGTCGGCGAGGGCGCGGACCAGTCCGAAGAAGAACGCGGCATTGGCGACGGTGTCCACGACGGTGGGACCTGCGGCTAGGATCCGGTTCTCGACCCGCAGGTGCGGCAGTCCGCCCGTGATGTCGTAGACGGGGCGGTTCCAGCGATAGATGGTGCCGTTGTGGAGCCGGAGCTCGGAGAGGTTCGGTGTGCCGCCCGCCTCCAGCACGACGAGCGGATCCTCCTCGTCGATCACGGGCAGGAGCGCCGGGAAGAAGCGGACATTCTCCTCGAACAGGTCGAACACCGAGGTGATCCAGCGCTCCCCGAACCACACCCGTGGCCGCACCCCCTGCTCCTTCAACTCCTCTGCACGGGTGTCGGTCGCCTGCTCGAACAACGGGATGCGCGTCTCGGACCAGAGCTGCTTGCCCAACAGGTAGGGCGAGTTGGCCGCGACGGCCAGTTGAACGCCGGCGATCGCCTGCGCAGCATTCCAGTAGGACGCGAACTGGTCAGGGCTGACCTGCACGTGGAACTGGGTGCTCGTGCAGGCCGCCTCCGGCATGATCGTGTCGACGGTCGTGGCCAGGCGCTCGACACCTTGGATGTCGATCGTGATGTCCTCGCCGCGAGCGCGCAGGATCTGTTCGCTCAGCAACTTGTAGCGAGGATTGGCACTGATCACCTCAGCCTTCAGGTGCTCGGGAGCCAACGTCGGCAGGATGCCGATCATCACCAGGTGGGCACCCACGCCGGCGGCGTGGTCCTCAGCGTTGTTGAGGCTGGCGCGCAGCTGCTTCTCGTAGCGCTCCAGACCGCCGCCCGAGAGCGGGCCCGGCGGCAGGTTCAGCTCGATGTTGAACTGGCCGAGCTCGGTCTGGAAGTCAGGGTCCTCGATCGCGCTGAGGACCTCGGCATTGCGCAGCGCCGGATCACCGGCCGGGTCGACCAGGTTGAGTTCGACCTCGATGCCGGTCCATGGATCGTCGGTGTCGAACGCCGACTCGCGCAGCATCCGTTCGAAGACGTCCAGACAGCGACGGACCTTCTCCCGATAGCGGGTCCGGTCGGCCGGCGTGAACTCCTGGGCAGCGACGTCGTCTCCCATGCACCGACCCTAGTGCTGACCGATCACTCCGGGACACCCTCCGTCCACCTGAGGTCGCCGTTCCACAGCGACGGTGCGATCGCACTCTGCAAGATGGTGCCGAGCACCTCGGCGAGCCGATAGCCCGGGCTGGCAGCCAGGCACCGGTCGACGGCGATCCATGACAGCGCGCCGTCTCCCGCCTGCCAGGCCGCCCACGCCAGGACCGCGGCCGGCGCAGCAACCAGGGCGTCAGGTGCTCGGCGTACGGCGTCGGACCACAACTCGACGTGATCGCGAGCCGTGCTGCGGGTGATCTCGGCGATCGCCGCGTCGCGCACCCGTTCGCTCTGCATCGTCCACAGGAGGGCAGCGAGCTCCTCGTCGCTGGGTCGACGGTCCTCGGTCACCAACCTCCGAACAGCAGCCTGCAGGCGGGCGCATGCTCCTCGCACCTCTCGGCCCGAGACGGGCGCACCCGCCTCGGCCCACCGCCCCGCAGCCAGGGCCGCGCTGAGGCCTCCTGCTGCGGCAGTGTCCTGGCCGAGGGAGTCCGCAAGATCCTCGCGACTGCGGTGCGTGAGCCTGCCTTGGACGATCGCGTCGAGGACGAACGGATGTCCGCTGATGTCGTAGGGCAGCATCGTGAGCCGACCGATCGGCTCGGGGTGCTCCAGGTCGCGGTAGTGGGTCGGTTCGACGGCCAGCGCGGAGACGAGGCTGAGACCGCGTCGGCCGCAGTCGTCGCGCATGAACTCGTGCAGGTCATCGATCGCCCGTGGGTCGTCGCCGTAGTAGACGAGGATCACGTGGGTGGCGCCGTAGCGCTCCGGGGGCTCGAGGACGGTGTCGGCCAGACGCCCCAACAAGTCGGGGGTCTGGAGCTCGGCGGGCGGCAGGTCCGTGCGTGCCTGGAAGTTCTGTCGGCCGCCGAAGGTCAGCAGCACGATGTCGTCCTTCGGCCAGAAGCCGAGGAAGACAGGCACGGATGCCAGCAGGTCCTCCGGATGACGCAGGTTGAGGCGGACGGTCCGATCGGTCGGGGGGCCGGTGGGGACAGGGTTCCTGGGTGTGGTGGTCATGTCCAGAACGCTCGTCGGCGGTGCCGACACTGACACGGGAGGGGAGATCACCCTGTGCACAAGGGCAGGGGGCGGGCTGCCTGTGGAGAGACGAGGGATCCTCGCGGCACGGTTGTTGCTCGTGATCCGACGACGCCCGCCGGTGGCGCAGGCCGGTGGGGCAGGCCGGTGGGAGTGGACCCACCGTGCGTCAGTTGTCGACGCGTTCTCATAGTGTGGCGAGGTGCGCCCCCACGCCTCGGTCCTCCACCTGGACCTCGACGCGTTCTTCGCGGCGGTGGAGCAACGCGACAAGCCGTCCCTGCGCGGCAAGGCGGTGGTCGTGGGCGGCACCGGTGGTCGCGGAGTGGTGGCCACCGCGTCCTACGAGGCCCGCGCCTTCGGCGTCAGGTCGGCGATGTCGACCCGGGAGGCACGAGCGCGATGCCCACACGCCGCCTATCTGTCAGGTCGTTTCGAGGCCTACCGCGCCGCCAGCGCCGCCGTGATGCAGGTCCTGCGGGAGTGCTCCCCCCTCGTCGAACCACTCTCCTTGGACGAGGCGTTCGTCGACCTCGCTGCAGCCGGGCTGGACGACCTCGAGATCGAGACCGTCACCGAGGTCGCCGAGGAGCTGCGGTCCCGCGTGCGCCAGGCCACGGGCGGTCTCACCGCGTCCGTGGGCATCGCGTCGTCCAAGTTCCTCGCCAAGATCGCCAGCGACCTGCGCAAGCCTGACGGCCTCGTCGTCATCGCGCCGGGCACCGAGCTCGACCTGCTCCGCCCGCTCCACGTGTCCGTCATCCCGGGCGTCGGCCCAGCCACCGTCGAGCGACTCAAGCGTGCAGGGGTGCACACCGTTGCCGAACTCGAACGGATCGACCAGGAGGAGCTGGTCCGCCTGGTCGGCAAGTCCCAGGGACACTCGCTGTTCCACCTCGCCCGCGCGGAGGACGAGCGGGCCGTCGTACCCGATCGCGAGACGAAGTCCGTCAGCGTCGAGGGAACCTACGAGCACGACCTGACGGACCGCCAACAGATGGCTGCGATCCTCGCCCGGCAGGCCGGTGACGTCTCGAAACGGCTGCGGTCCAGCGGCCTGTCGGGGCGGACGGTGTCCCTCAAGGTGCGGCTCTACGACTTCACGACGTTGAGTCGGTCGTCCACCCTGCCTGCGCCGACCGACGATCCGGCGACGATCGCCCGTCTCGCGCGTACCCTGCTCGAGGACCTGGACACCTCGGGCGGCGTACGCCTCCTCGGCGTCGGCGTCTCCGGCCTTGCCGACTGGATCCAGGACGACCTCTTCGCCGACCTCGACCGCGACGGCCAGAGCGACGACGACGACGCAGCAGGTACGCCGACAACCGACCCCTCCACGCGGGCGGCCGAGCCCGAGCAGGCAGGCGCCCGAGCCCGCGGTTCCGCCTGGGCTCCGGGATCGGACGTGGTCCACGCCGAGCACGGCCGCGGCTGGGTGTGGGGATCGGGCAAGGGCGTCGTGACCGTGCGCTTCGAGACTGCCGAGACGCCACCAGGCCCTGTGCGCTCGTTCAAGGACGACGATCCGCTGCTCACCCGCTGGCGCCCGCCCGAGGTTGATCCACCAGCCCACCAGTAGGTTTCTGGGCATGCCCGACCCGACGTCCGATCAGCCGCAGCCGCCCCAGGCTGCCCAGCACCCCGTCACCACCACGCACCACGGTCACACCCGCACTGACGAGTACGAGTGGTTGCGGGCCAAGGACGACCCGGCGGTGCTGGCGCACCTCGAGGCGGAGAACGCCTACACGCAGGTCCGCACCGCGCATCTGGCCGACCTCCGCGGCCGGATCTTCGAGGAGATCAAGGCGCGCACCCTGGAGACCGACCTGTCCGTCCCGACCCGGGTGCGGGGGCACTGGTACTACGGCCGCTCCTTCGAGGGTCGACAGTACGGAGCAAGTTGCCGGGTCCCGGTGACTGACGAGAGCGACTGGACTCCCCCGCAGCCGGCCGCGGACGCGAAGCCCGATGAGCCCGCTCTGCCGGGCGAGGAGGTGCTGCTCGACCTCGACGCCCTTGCCGAGGGCCACGAGTTCTTCTCCCTCGGTGGGTCGGCGATCAGCCCCGACGACCGCGTCCTGGCGTACGCCGTCGACGTCGTCGGCGACGAGCGCTACACGGTTCGGGTCCTGGACCTCGCGACCCGGGAACTGCGCGACGACGTGCTCACCGACGTGATGGGCGGGGTCACCTGGGGCGCCGAGGCCGCGGACGGCACAGCCGAGCACTTCTACTACACGACCGTCGACGACGCCTGGCGTCCCGACAAGGTGTGGCGACACCGCCTCGGCACGACGCAGGCCGACGACGAACTCGTCTTCCACGAGCCCGACGGTCGTTACTTCGTGGGCGTCGGACGCACCCGCAGCCGTCGCTTCGTGATGATCGCCGCGAGCTCGAAGACGACCTCGGAGTTCCACTACCTCGACGCCAGCGATCCGACCGGTACGCCGACCTGCTTCGCCGCACGTACCGAGGGGGTCGAGTACTCCCTGGACCACGCGGTCGTCGCCGGCGAGGACCGTTTCCTCGTGCTGCACAACGCGACCGGCCCCGAGTTCGAGCTCGGCCACGCTCCCGCCGAACCGACTCCCGTGCAGGACTGGAAGCCGCTGCTCCCCCACGACCTCGCGGTCCGTCTCGAGGACGTCGATGCCTTCGCTCATCATCTGGTCGTCTCGCAGCGCAGCGCTGCCAGCAACCAGGTCCGGATCCTCGACCTCGGCGACGACCCGCAGAACCCGGTGGTCGGCGACCGGCTGGTGGAGTTCCCCGGCGAGTTGGCGACCGTTGGTGCGGGCAGCAGCCCCGAGTGGGGCCAGCCGATGATCCGGGTCGGGATGACCAGCCTGTCGCGTCCCTCCGCTGTCTATGACCACGACCTGCGCACCCATGAGCTCGTGCTGCGCAAGCAGGCTCCGGTCCTCGGCGGATATGACCCCGACGACTACGAGGAGCACCGGCTCTGGGCGCCGTCGGTCGACGGCGTCGAGGTGCCGATCTCCCTGGTCGTCCGCAAGGGCGTGCGGGGCGAGAGCGGCACCGACCCGGTTCCGGTCCACCTCTACGGCTACGGCGCCTACGAGGCGTCGATGGACCCCTATTTCTCGGTGGCGCGGCTCTCCACGCTCAACCGTGGCGCGGCCTTCGCCATCGCGCACATCCGCGGTGGCGGCGAGATGGGACGTCACTGGTACGACGACGGCAAGCTCGAGCACAAGCAGCACACGTTCGACGACTTCATCGCTGCGGCCAGGCACCTCGTCGCGGCCGGCTGGACCACGCCCGAGCGCATCATCGGCGAGGGCGCCAGCGCCGGGGGCCTGCTCATCGGTGCGGTCGCGAACCAGGCGCCGGAGGCCTTCGGCGGCTTCGTGGCGGGCGTGCCGTTCGTCGACACGCTGACCACGATGCTGGATGCCTCGCTCCCCCTGACCGTCCCGGAGTACGACGAGTGGGGCAACCCGAGCGATGACCCGGTCGCCTATGCGCGGATCGCCGGCTATGCGCCGTACGAGAACGTCGCCGACCTGCCCTATCCACCGATCCTGGCGGAGACCTCGCTCAACGACACCCGAGTGCTCTACGTCGAGCCCGCCAAGTGGGTGGCTCGGCTGCGCGGGCGCGCACCGCAGGCCGACGTCCTCCTGCGCACCGAGATGGCGGCCGGTCACGGCGGCGTGTCCGGGCGCTATCGGGCCTGGGAGGACCGGGCGTTCAGCCTGGCGTGGATCCTGGACCGGATGGGTCTGGCCGACTGACCGCGGCGAGCTGACGCTCATCGCACAAGCGCCGAGGACCGCTCCCCTGTCACCAGGAGAGCGGCCCTCGTTCTGCTCAGTCGGTCAGCTCAGGCGCTCGATGACCATGGCCATGCCCTGGCCACCACCGACGCACATCGACTCGACGCCGAACTGCTTGTCGTGCCACTGCAGGGAGTTGATCAGGGTGGAGGTGATCCGGGCACCGGTCATGCCGAACGGGTGACCGACGGCGATGGCGCCACCGTTGACGTTGAGCTTCTCGATCGGGATGTCGAGGGCCTGTGCGGAGCCGAGCGCCTGGACGGCGAACGCCTCGTTGATCTCGAACAGGTCGATGTCGTTGATGCCGAGGCCGGCGTTCTTGAGCGCGGCCGGGATGGCCTCGACCGGGCCGAGACCCATGATCTCGGGCGAGAGACCGGTGACGGCAGTGGAGACGATGCGAGCCAGCGGCTTCAGGCCGAGGGCCTTGGCCTTCTCGTCGCTCATGATCACGACCGCGGCGGCGCCGTCGTTGAGCGGGCAGGCGTTGCCGGCGGTGACGGTACCGTCGGGGCGGAACACCGGCTTGAGGCCGTTGAGTCCCTCGAAGGTCGTGCCGGCGCGCGGGCCGTCGTCGGCGAAGACCTGCGTGCCGTCGGCCAGGGTGACGGGGGTGATGTCCTTGGCCCAGAATCCCTCGGCGATGCGCTGCTCGGTGAGGTTCTGCGAGCGGAGCGCGAACTGGTCCTGCTCGTCGCGGCTCATGCCGATGTGCTGGGCGACGTTCTCCGCGGTCTGGCCCATGGCGATGTAGATGTCGGGGAGCTCGCCGGCCTCGCGCGGGTCGGTCCACGTGGCGGAGCCCTCGGCAGAGCGCGCGCCGGTGCGACCGACGGCAGCGTCGAACACGGGGTTGTAGTTGTTGGGGCCGTCGGCCATGCCGTTCATGAACCGGCTGACGGTCTCGACACCGGCGGAGATGAAGGCGTCACCCTCGCCGGCCTTGATCGCGTGGAAGGCCATCCGAGTGGTCTGCAGTGACGACGAGCAGTAGCGGTTGACCGTCACACCAGGCAGGTGGTCGAGGCCGGCGAGCACGGAGACGACGCGACCCATGTTGTAGCCCGACTCACCGGCCGGCTGGCCACAGCCGAGCATCAGGTCGGTGATCTCGCGCGGGTCGAGCTCGGGCACCTTGGCCAGCGCGGCCTGCACCATCTGGGTCGCCAGGTCGTCGGGACGCATGTCCTTCAACGATCCCTTTCCGGCGCGCCCGATCGGCGAACGGGCGGTGGAAACGATCACTGCTTCGACCATGAAGGACTCCTTGGTTCAAGTAAGCGCTTGCTTAGAGGTTTCTCGAGGTCCATCGTGCGCAGGGCGGGCCGCCCAGGTCAATGGACCGCCCACGCTGGCACCCGTGACAACGGTCACTCCCAGTCGACGACCGCGCCGTAGACGTCGAAGCCGTAGGGCAGGGCCCGGTCCGGATCCAGCCGCGGCCCGCTCGACACCACCGGAGTCGCGGCACCGACCAGCCGCGCGATCACCGCCTGGGCCAGGAAGATCGACAGGCCCGCGCCGGGGCAACCCTGCGGCCCGTGGCTGAAGAAGTTGAACGACCAGTCCTCGCTGGCACTTCCCTCGCTCCACTCCTCAGGTGCGAACCGGTCGGCGTAGGCGATCCGGTCGGCATTGCGGTGGTTGAAGAGGTTGGGGATCAGCAACTGGGTGCCCTCGGGCGTCTTCTGCCCGTTGACCCACCGGTAGTCCTCGGCCTGCACCCGCCCGAACAGTGTGGTCGTCGGCCACAACCGCATCGCCTCGAGCACGCACCCGGCGAGGTACGCCGCCCCGGCGATCTTCTTCGGTGTCAGCTTCTCGTCACCGATCTCTGCCCGCACCCGCGCGAGCGCGTCGGGGTGGGTGGCGAGCAGGGCCAGGGCACGGAAGAGGTTGGTGGGGAGGGTGTCCCCCATCGCGAACAACCAGTGGATGAGCTGCCCGGGGACGTCGGTCTCCTCGCTGGACGGCGCGGAGGCGATGAGTCCGGTGAGCGCCGTGACATCGGGGGCATCGACGTAGGCGGCGAGGCGGGCGTGGAACTCGTCGTACCCTGCAGCAGGCGAGCCGGGCATCTTGTTGCCGGCCGCCATCAACTCGCCCAGCTGATCGGTGAGCTCGGTGTCATCGGCCGCAGCATCGCCGAACACGACGCGACG
Source organism: Nocardioides sp. (assembly GCA_030145945.1). GTDB lineage: Bacteria > Actinomycetota > Actinomycetes > Propionibacteriales > Nocardioidaceae > Nocardioides. The sequence continues at coordinate 6,634 of JASLDK010000344.1, read as the reverse complement.
CGTGATCCGCTGGAATGTCGTGTTGAGCGCATCGAAGGTGAGCGACTCCCCGAAGGCGCGCAGGGCGTCGGCCTCCTCCCCCGCCACCGCGGCGAATGTGGTGGCGAGCGGGTGCAGGGGCGAGGCCGGCTGGAGCACCGCCTCGGCGAACGTGCGACGGTCCCGCCACAGGTCGCCACGCGAGATGCTCAGGGCGGTCGGCTGGAAGGCCGACATCCCCTTGAGCTTCGCCTCCGGGTCGGGCGCGAAGGGCGACGGACTGCCGCCGAGCACGATCCGGATGTCGTCGGGGTGGGTGACCAGCAGGGTCTCCTCGCTGCCGACGCGCACCCAGAACGGGTCGGGGCCGTACTTCGCGACGAGTCCTTCGACGAACTTGAACCCGAGGCCGTCGGCCGGGATCTTGTCGACGGCGGAGACGATCACCTGGCGTCGCTTGAACAGCCCCTGCACCACGTTGGGCACAGCGACCTGCGCGGTGAAGCGCACGCCCTCCACGAGGGAGGCGTGCTTGAAGTCGAGAGCCATCAGCTGCCCCAGGGCAGGTAGGACTTCACCGTGTCCGCCGCACGCAGGATGGTCGGCTTCTTGCCGGGAGCAACCGTGCCGAGCTCGTGCCACGGCGCGAAGACCCGCTCCACGTCGCCGATCACGGTGTCGAGTTCCGGATAGTGCCGCAGCAGGACGTCCTTCATCGAGTTGTCGTTGACCCAGTCGAAGCCGGTCTTCGTGTAGACGTCGGGACGGAAGTCGTTGGTGAAGAACCGGTCGCTCTTGAGCCGACGTGACGCCATCACGATGAAGATCCGGAAGGCCGTGTCGGAGAAGCCGAAGCCCTTCGGCGGCTGCTCGGCCTGCATGCCGATCTGCAGGTCGACGGCGTCGACGTCGCCGTTGTAGATCTCGTTGATCTCCTTGGCCCACGCCTTGTTGGGGGTGATGTCGTCGATCGACTTGCGTCGCGGCATCCGCAGCGCCTCGCGGAAGTCGTTGTAGCGCGGCACGCCCCGCTCCCGGTCGCGGACGATGTCGAGGGTCGCGAGGTCGGTGACCTGACCGTCGATCCGGGTCAGGTTGCGCAGTGCGTTCGGGTAGTTCTTCAGACAGACCGCGCCGGCGCTGGCCTTGCCGATGGAATACCACATGTCGCCCATCTCGAGGCTGTCCATGAAGTCACGGGTGGTGCGGCCCTGGATGTCGGTGAAGTACTTGTCGACGAGGTGTTCGCCACTTGCCAGGGAGTAGAACGACCAGTCGTCGGGGATCAGCGGGTGCATGCGATAGACCGACACGAACTCCTCGGTCAGCGAGAACGCCGCCGAGTGGTGGTCCGTCGAGGAGCCCACGATGCCGGAGAGTGCCTCACTGTCACCGATCCGGCCGATCCGGTCTCGGAACGACTCCCCGAGGGCGCCGTACCAGTTGGCGCTCATGCCGATCTGCAACGCCGGGTGCCGCAGCACGCAGGGCGTCCACTCGACGGTGTGGATCTTGGCGATCAGGGCCGAGACGACGAGGACGCCGAGCTCGAAGAGCCGCTGGTCGCTGAGGTCGGGGTGCGCCTTCTTGATCGCCGCGACAACTGAATTGTGCTCGCGGGCGAACAACGTGTGCAGCAGTCCGGGACCGAACCACCAGTTCTCCTGCATGCCCGTCAGGTCGACGCCGGGGATGTCGCTCGTGGGGAGGCGGCCGTCGTCGTCGACCTTGATCCGGCCGTCGACGTACGTGCGGATCTGGCTCTGCTTCTCCGCGCCGCTGCCATAGATCTGCGAGCCGTCCCACCAGTGCGTCTCCGCGTTGGCGAAGGCCGGGGCCGGCTTGCCGTCCTCGATCTCACCCCCGTGCAGGGGGATCGTGTCGCGGATGATCATCGGGTCCTCGGGGAAATCGTCCCCGTCCTGCAGCGGGATCGAGATGAAGCGGGTCGGGTCACCGTTGCCGTGGAAGAACCAGTTGTGGTTCTCGAACTGCAACCAGGCGGCGCCGAGGGCGTTGAGGATCCCGGCGGGCTTGAACTCGTCGCGCGCCATCAGGCGGCGGCTGATCTCCCGCGGGTCCGGCTTGAGCAGCCGCGCCTTGTCGACGACGGTCTTCTCGATCGGCACGTTGCGACCGAACGCCGTGCCCTTCGCGCCCATCATCGGGCAGCCCAGGTCGTTGTAGGTGCCGTCCGGCGTCCGCGCCCGTTCGCCCTGCTCCCTGTCCTCCTCCGGAGCCTCGACCGTCGAGAGGTCGTCGTGCTCGAAGAGATTCTTGTCCCGCAGGTCGTCGCGAGCCTTGGACAGGTTCGCGAGCTGCAGGGTGAGCGACGGGTGCTGGTACCACTCGAGGCCGAGGGGGTTGAGCGGGTTGAGCGGGTTGGGCTTCATGATGGATTCCCCCAGTGAGCAGTGTGACGCGCCTCACGCCGTGACGGACCTGAGGATAGAAGGACACGACGCCTCGCGGACAGGTTTTCGGCACAGCGAGTCGCAGACACCTTCAAAGTTGCGACTCGGCCGTCCGACGCGGGTCCAAGTTGAGAAGTCCCTGAGATTCGGTTCCAGCGGCAACTTCTGGGGTTGACCAGTCGTCATAGCGGTTACAGCAACACCATGGAGCAGGGAATCCCACTCCCGCTCCGTGTGTTGGGACCAACAGGTGCAGGGCAATCCCCCGCACGGGCGAAGGAGGACCGCGATGGCTGCAACAACGATGACCAGGCCGACCGCCGTGAAGCGCAACGCCGGACGTGAGATCGAGGGACGCGACAGCGTCGGTCTCTACCTCGACGAGATCGCCCGCACCCCGCTCCTCGACGCAGCCCGCGAGGTCGAGCTCGCCAAGACGATCGAGGCCGGACTGCTCGCCGAGCACCTGCTCGCCGAGGGCCGGGTCGGTCGCCGCAAGGGCGGAGCGCCCAAGCAGGCCACCGAGGCCGAGCTCCAGTGGCTCGCGGAAGAGGGTCGCAAGGCTCTCACCGAGTTCATCAACGCCAACCTGCGTCTGGTCGTCTCGATCGCCCGCAAGTACGGCCGGGCCCAGATGCCGATGCTCGACCTGATCCAGGAGGGCAACACCGGCCTGATCCGCGCCGTCGAGAAGTTCGACTACGCCAAGGGCTACAAGTTCTCGACCTACGCCTCCTGGTGTGTCCGCCAGGCCATCACCCGCGGGATCGCCCAGCAGGCCCGTGTCGTCCGCCTCCCCGTGCACGTCGTCGAGGAGCTCAACCAGGTCGGCGGCGCTCGACGTACCCTCGAGCGGCAACTGGGCCGTGCGCCCGAGCCCGAGGAGATCGCCGCTGAGCTCGGCCTCGAGGTCGAGCGCGTGCTCGACCTGATGGCCTGGGGTCGCGAGCACGTCAGCCTCGACACGCCGATCGACGAGGACGGCGACACCTCGCTCGGTGACCTGATGGCCCAGGAGACCGCCCCGGGCCCCGACCTCACGGTGCTCGACGTCGAAGCCCGCAACCGGCTCAACAACCTGGTCGACAAGCTCGACCCTCGGGCCGCGGACATCATTCGCGAGCGCTACGGCCTGGTCGACGGCCGCCAGCACAAGCTGGCCGACATCGGCGTGAAGCACGGCATCTCCGCCGAGCGCGTGCGCCAGTTGGAGCGCGAGGCGCTGCAGAAGCTGCGCCGCCTGGGCGATCCCGACCTCGCCTCCGGTTCGGCCGCCTGACTCTCAGCGCACGGTCTCAGACCGTGCGCGGCCTGGGGCCCTCGAGCGTTTCGACCTCGAGGGCCCCGTCGGCGTACTGCTGACGAATGACCTTCTTGTCGAACTTGCCGACGCTGGTCTTGGGCACCTCAGCAATGAAGGTCCACCGCTCGGGTAGCTGCCACCGCGCGAAACCGTCCGCGATCGAGGCCCGCAGATCCTCAGCCGTCACGGTCGACCCGTCGGTGCGCACCACGGCGACCAGAGGCCGCTCGTCCCAGTCCGGGTCCGGTACGCCGATCACGGCTGCCTCCGCGACCTCGGGATGCGCCATCACGGCGTTCTCCATCTCGACCGAGGAGATCCACTCCCCTCCGGACTTGATGACGTCCTTCGACCTGTCGACGAGTGTCAGGTAGCCGTCGGGCGTGATGTGCCCGACGTCGCCGGTGCGCAACCAGCCGTCGTGGAAACGTGATTCATCGACCACCGCACCGCCCGCGGCGTAGTAGGAGCCGGTGATCCACGGCCCGCGAACCTCCAACTCCCCCAGGCTCTCGCCGTCATGGGCGACGATCGTCCCGTCATCGTCGACCAGGCGCGCCTGCACGTGCGGGGCGAACTGCCCCTGGGAGATCCGGTAGGGCCACGCACCCTCGGCGTCGAGACCTGGCGGCGGATGGGCGACGCTGCCGAGAGGCGACGTCTCCGTCATCCCCCACGCGTGCAGCACCCGCACACCGTGCTTCTCCTCGAAGGTCCGCATCATCGACGGCGGCACCGCAGAGCCGCCGATGATCACGTCCCGCAGGTGACTGATGTCCTGAGGGTGGGAAGCGAGTTGAGCGAGGACGGCCGTCCAGATCGTCGGTACGGCGGCGGCGAAGGACGGCTTCTCGGCAGCCATCATCTGCAGCAGTGGCTCGGGCTGGAGGAACCGGTCCGGCATCAGCAGCGACGTGCCCGCCATGAGGGCCGCATAGGGCAGGCCCCACGCGTTGGCGTGGAACATCGGAACGACCGCGAGGACGTTGTCGCGGCTGCTCAGCCCCATGCCGTCGGGCGTCAGCACGTGCATCGAGTGGAGCACGGTCGAGCGGTGGGAGTAGACCACGCCCTTGGGATCACCCGTGGTGCCGGAGGTGTAACACATCGCGGCGGCCGAGCGCTCGTCGACGACCGGGAAGTCGAACTCGTCGGGTTGGGCGGCCAGCAGGTCGTCGTACCCGTGGACGGTGATGCGGGCCGGTGCCTCCAGCGCAGCAGGGTCACCGTTGACGACGATGACGTGCTCGACGGTGGTGAGGTCGCGAAGTCGCGGCGCCAGCAGGGCAATCAGTGATCCGTCGACGAGGATCACCTTGTCCTCGGCGTGGTTGGCCACGAAGGTCAGCTGCTCGGGGAAGAGGCGGATGTTGAGGGCGTGGAGGACCGCGCCCATCGCCGGGATCGCGCTGTAGGCCACCATGTGCTCGTTGTTGTTCCACATGAAGGTCGCCACCCGATCGGTCAGACCGACACCGAGGGATCGCAGGGCGTGCGCGAGCCGTGCCGACTGGGATCCGACCTCGGCGAAGGACATCCGGCGCACGTCCTGGCCGGTCCAGGTGGTGACCGACGCGTGCGCCTTTGCCGTGCGGGCATGGCGCAACAACGTGGCGATCGAGAGCGGTTCGTCCTGCATCGTGCTGAGCATCGAGGCCCCCTGTTCGAGATGGTGGGCCCATCGTGGCCCGGATGACGGGCCGACACCAGAGGTTGCCGGGAAGTTCGTCCGCGTCAGCGCGAAGCCGCGCGCAGCGCGTCGAAGACCTCGACCACACGACGTCGGAGGTCCTCGCGGGTCCCCGTGTTCTCGATGAGGTACGTCGCCACCGCACGCCGCTGTTCACGGCTGGCCTGGGCAGCGATCCGAGCCCTGCCGTCCTCCTCGGTCCACCCCCGGTCGCCGACCATGCGCTCGATCTGGAGCTCCTCCGGAGCATCCACCACGATCACCGCGTCGAACTCAGCTGCTCGTCCGGACTCGACGAGCAGCGGGATGTCATGGACGACGATCGCACCGGCAGGAGCAGCGGCCTCCTGCTCGGCGTACCTCTCGAAGACGAGAGGGTGCACGATGCCTTCGAGCACCCGGCGCTTCGCCTCGTCGCCGAACACCAGGGCACCCATCCGGGGGCGGTCCAACTCGCCGTCACCGGTGAGCATCTCGGGGCCGAAGGCCTCGACGACCGCCGCCAGGCCGGGGGTTCCCCTGGCAACGACCTCGCGTGCGATCAGGTCGGCGTCGATGACGACAGCCCCCAACTCACGCAGGATCGTGGACACCGTGCTCTTGCCCGAGGCGATGCCCCCGGTCAGTCCGACGCGCATGGTCGGACCCTATCCGGCGCACGGCCCCACCGAACCGCCCGGGAAGCAGACGTAGACCGGCGGGCTGGTGGTCCGGGATCCGGTTCGGTCCGTGACACTTGCTCGCAACCGGACGACGCCGGCACCTGGCGCATGCAGATCGCTAACGTCGATGCTGCCGTCCAGGCGGCCCTCGATTCGTTGCACGGGGTGTGCGTGGAAGGTGCCGCCCGAGTAGTGGAGGAAGTCGACGGCCAGTTCTGCGCTGGTCTCGAGCAGATCAGTGTCGCCGGGGTCGGCATCGGTCGCGACGATCGTGAAGGGCACGTTGCCAGCGTTCGCGAGGTGACCACTGACCGGCGCGGTGAGTTGGACGACAGGCGGCACCCCCGTCCGCTCCCACGTGATGTCGGCCGACGCACTGGGAGTGTCCCCGTGGATCAGTTCGGCTCGCAGGGCATGCACGCCCTCCGTCAGCACGACGTCGTGATCTCGGTGGGCGGCCCAGAAGTTGCCTGCGTAGAGGTCGTGCACACGCTGGTCGTCGATCCACAGCCGCACCCACTCCGGGCTGCGGACCGAGAACCGGTAGGTGCCGGCAGCGAGACGCACCCGGCCTCGCCATGCCGTG
>JASLDK010000339.1 GCA_030145945.1 Nocardioides sp. | reverse complement strand
CTCCAGTGCGCGTCGCGCCCTGGGGAGATACGCCGAGGCCGTGCCCGCCCCGCCCGCGGCTGCCACGACGACATCCTCCGCGCGAGCCACGTCGACCGGTCCGCCCAGCCACAGTGGCAGACGTCCCTGGGCGCCGCCGATCGCAGCAATCGTGCGCCCCCCCTGGGCGAACGACACGGGCAGCTCGGTCCGGGCCGACGCCTGGTCGAAGCCGTCCATCCGCCAGGTCACGCTCACCTGCCCGTCCCAGGCGTCGGTACCGGAGGTCCGGCCCGTCTCGGTCAGGTAGCGGAATGTCACGTCGCGCAGCCCGAGCGCGGCGACGTTGTCGGCCACCTGGCCGAGCAGATCCTGAGCCGCTGGGTTCCGCCCCAACTGCTCGGCGCTCGCAATGTCATGGTCCGAAAGAGCCTTCTGGAGGCTCGCGAGCGTGTCAGCCGCGACGGCCGCATCCGCCGCATCGGTCCTCGAGACCGGAGGCGGCGCAACGTATTCGTCGCTCGAACATCCGCCCGCGGCGATCAGGCCGGCAAGCGCCAGTGCGCTGAGGACGTGGATCGAGGCCAGGCGCGCCGAGCGGACGCTCACCCAGGCCGGACCGCTCCGGCGTACGGCATCTCGTCGAGGTTGGAGACCTTGACACCTGCACCCGGGTTGGCGGCATGGACGATCAGGCCGTTGCCGAGGTAGATGCCGACGTGACTGATCGGGCTGTAGTAGAAGACCAGGTCACCGGCCTGCAGGTCGCTCTTCGCGACGTGGGCGCCGCTGCTGAACTGCGCCCGCGAGGAGTGCGGGAGGCTCACGCCCGCCTGGGCGTAGGCCATCATGGTCAGGCCCGAGCAGTCGAAGGCGTTGGGACCCGTGGCACCCCACACGTAGGCGTCGCCGACCTGAGCAAGCGCGTAGGCGATGGCTGCGCCGGCCCGACCGGATGCCGAGACCGCGCTCGGGTCGATCGGACGACCGGCATTGCGCGAGAGCAGGGCCGCGCGCTCGTCAGCCTCGAGCTTCGAGAGCAGTTCCTTGGCGTCGGCGAGCTTGGAGTCCGCGGTCTTCTTCTCAGCCTCGAGCGTGTCCTTGAGAGCGGCGATGTCATTGCGACGCTTCGCCGTCTGGTCCTTGCGGATGTCGTAGGCCTCGAGCTCGGCGCCGTAGTCCGACAGGAGGGAGTTCTGCAGGCCCGAGACGGTCGACATCGTCGACAACTCGTCCAGGAAGCCCTGCGAGTCCGAGGACAGCAGCTCACCGGCGGCACCGAGACTGCCGGACTGGTACTGCTGGATGAGGGAGTCACGCACATCGGAGCGCACACCGTCGAGCGCGTCGCCCTGCCGGCTCTGGTCGGCCTGCAGCGAGGTCAGATCGTCATTGAGCTCGGTCAGCTCGAGTTCCGCGTCGTTGTAGCGCTCGGCTGCCTGCTCGGACTCGTGGAAGAGCCTGTCGACCCGTGCACGAACGGTCTCGATGTCAGGCTTCGCGCTCGCCGGGCTGGGCGGTGCGCTGATCGACAGCGTGATCGCTCCGGTGACTGCGAGCGCGGCAAGCGCGGCGGTGGTGCGTGTGCGGCCGTTCAGCACGTGCTGGCGGTCCCCTCTGGTGTCGTACGCCTACCGGGTGAGCTGACGGATTCGGACACGACTTGCCCTACCCGCACTCCTCGCTCCAGCATCCACCCGATCGGGCGGCCGCTGTCGCACCTCATGCGGGATTCACCCCAGAGTGAGTGGTTCCCCGGCCCCGGATCCCCGAGTGGATCCGGACTCAGCGCGATGCCCGCGCGGGTCGGTCGACCCACTTCCTCGGACACCTGAGAGAGCAGCCTAATCGCGGTCTGCGAGCGCGCCAAACCCGTCCATGGCGTGTTGGGGACAACCTCGGCCTCCTGCATGTCACATGCATCACACCGGACAGTCCTGTCCCGCGTGCACCAGTGGTCACGCCGACTCGACCTGAGGTCCATCCATGGGTCGCACGAGGCGAAGGGGCGGCACCAGACCGCCGTCCGCCAGTGCCTCGAGTGCCGCCATCTCGTCGTCACCGATCACCAACTCGGGCGGCGGTCCGAGCAGCACGGTCACCACACAGTCGTGGCAGGCAAGACCTCGCACCACGCAGGTGTCGCAATCGATCCTTGTCGTCATGGCAGGGACCTTGGCAGGAGCGTCCGACACATCCCTACAACTGCCGCGCCTACCGGTTTGCGTCGGACGTCCGGCCTACGGTCGGAGCATGTCCGCAGCACCGGCCGGCACCTCCCGCTGGGAGGCGCAACGCAGTTTCGACGAGTTGGGTCGGCCGCTGCGCGACGTCACCTTCTGCGTGGTCGACCTCGAGACGACCGGAGGTTCTCACGCCGACGGCGATCGGATCACCGAGATCGGAGCAGTCAAGGTGCGCGGCGGCGAGGTGCTGGGCGAGTTCCAGACCCTGGTCAATCCGCACAGCGCCATTCCCGCATTCATCGCCGTGCTGACCGGCATCACCAACGGGATGGTCGCCGACGCTCCGTCCATCGAGTCTGCCCTGCCCGCCTTCCTGGAATTCGCTGCCGGCTCGGTTCTCGTCGCCCACAACGCCCGGTTCGACGTCGGTTTCCTGCGGCACTTCGCCCACGAGCAGCAGTTGGATTGGCCGCGCTTCGAGGTGCTCGACACGGTCAAGCTCGCGCGCCACGTCGTCGGACGCGACGAGGCGGCCAACCACAAGCTCTCCACCTTGGCCCACCTCTTCCGAGCCGGTACGACGCCCAACCACCGTGCTCTCGCAGACGCTCGTGCCACGGTCGATGTGCTGCACGGCCTCATGGAGCGGCTCGGCGGCCTCGGTGTCCACACCCTCGAGGAGTTGCAGGGCTACTCGTCGAAGGTCGCCGGCGCCACCCGCCGCAAGCGACATCTGGCCGACCATCTCCCCCACGCGCCGGGGGTCTACCTGTTCCAGGACGAGAGCGACCGCGTGCTCTACGTCGGCACGTCACGTGACCTGCGTCGGCGGGTGCGCAGCTACTTCACCGCTTCAGAGAAACGCACCCGGATCGGTCAGATGGTCCAGATCGCCTCAGCGGTGCGCGCTGTCGAGTGCGCGACACCCCTGGAGGCCTCGGTGCGCGAGCTGCGGCTGATCGCCCAGCACAAGCCGCCCTACAACCGCCGCTCCCGCCACCCGGAGAAGGTCACCTGGCTCAAGCTGACCCGCG
>JASLDK010000245.1 GCA_030145945.1 Nocardioides sp. | reverse complement strand
CGGTCAGCACGCCTTGCGCGATCGGCGACCACACGATCTGGCCGATGCCGAGCTCGCGTGAGGCCGGCACGACCTCCTCCTCGATCACCCGCCACAGCATCGAATACTGCGGTTGGTTGGAGATCAGCGGCACATGGAGCTCACGCGCCAGGGCTGCCGCGGCGCGGATCTCCTCGGCACGCCACTCGGAGACCCCGATGTAGAGGGCCTTCCCGGATCGGACGACGTCCGCGAACGCGAGCATCGTCTCCTCCAGCGGCACCTCGTGGTCGAACCTGTGCGCCTGGTAGAGGTCGACGTAGTCGGTGCCCAGGCGGCGCAGTGAGCCGTCGATCGACTCCATGATGTGTTTGCGCGAGAGCCCATGGTCGTTGTGCTTGCCGGGCCCGGTCGGCCAGAAGACCTTCGTGAAGATCTCCAGGCCCTCGCGCCGCTCCCCCGCCAGCGCCTTCCCGAGAACGGTCTCGGCAGCGGTGTTGGCATAGACGTCCGCCGTGTCGAAGGTCGTGATGCCCTCGTCAAGCGCGCGACGCACACACGCGGTTGCGGCATCCTCCTCGACCTGCGAGCCGTGGGTGATCCAGTTGCCGTAGGCCAGGGCCGAGATGCGGAGCCCGCTCGCTCCGAGGTTGCGAATCTCCATGCAGCGACCCTACTGCGAGGGCCTGAGGATCACCCCTGACAGGATGGCGACATGGTCACTGCAGACGTCTCCGTCCGGGTCGCCTGGCCGGCCGACTCCGACGGGATCTCAGCGGTCCAGCTCCGCGTCTGGCGGGAGCGGTACGACGACCAGGTGGACGTTGACGCCGAGGCGCTCGCCGAAGCATGGCGGACGTCGTTGAGCCGCCCCCCGGAGGCGCGACACCGCGCACTCGTGGCGCTCGCCCAGGACCGGGTGGTCGGCTTCGCGCTGACCGGCCCCAATGTCGATCCCGACGCGGACGAGGCCGCCGACGGTGAGATGCGCGAGTTCACCGTCGACCCCGCCGCCACGCGGGCCGGGCACGGATCCCGCCTGCTGCAGGCGTGCGTCGACACGCTGGCCGCCGACCGGTTCTCCCGCGCAGTGTGCTGGATCGACTCCACCGACGACGTGCTCCGGGAGTTCCTCACCAGCGCGGGCTGGGCAGCCGACGGCGCGAGCCGCGAACTCGCCACCGAATCCAACACCGAGTCCGGCACCGAAGGCGTGACCGGCACTGTCAAGCAGGTACGCCTGCACACGGCTCTCGCCTGAGGCGCGGCATGGGCAGGGCGGAGGACCGGCGGGCCGTCGTACGCGACAGCCTGGGCGTGGCGATCGCCACCGGCACCTATGGCGTCGGCTTCGGGGCGGTCAGCGTGGCGTCCGGGCTCGACGTGCTGCAGACCTGTGCGCTCTCGCTCGTCATGTTCACCGGCGCCTCCCAGTTCGCGTTGATCGGCGTGCTGAGTTCCGGCGGCACCCCGCTGGCCGGAGCGTCCGCAGCACTGCTGCTGGGCACCCGCAACACGCTCTACGGGCTCCGGATGGCGCCCCTGCTGGGGTTCAGCGGTTGGCGCCGAGCCGCCGCCGCGCACGTCCTCATCGACGAGTCGACCGCCATGGGCGTCACCAGGCCCACGCGGGAACTGGCGCGCCTCGGCTTCCTGACCACCGGCATCGGGATCTTCGCGCTGTGGAACCTCGCCACCCTGGTCGGGGCAGTGGCCGGCGAGCAGATCGGCGACCCGCGTGACTTCGGGCTCGACGCCGCCGTCGGTGCCGCCTTCCTCGCCCTGTTGTGGCCGCGGCTGACCACCCCGGTGCTGCGGGGGACCGCCGTACTCGCTGCCGCGGTGGCGGCCGGGGCCGTGACACTCACGCCGGCCGGCGTACCGGTTCTGGTGGCGGCGGGTGTCGCCGTCCTGGTCGGTGCGCTCACCGCGAAGCCATCGGGCGCCGAGGAGGCGTCGTGATCTGGTGGGCCGTCCTGGGAGGCGGCGTGGGGTGCTACCTCCTGAAGCTCGCCGGGCTGTCCGTCCCGCCGAGGGTGCTGGGCAACCCGGTGATCGCCAGGATCGCCGACCTCATCCCCATCGCACTGCTGGCCGGGCTCGTGACCGTCCAGGTCTTCGCCGCGCCGTCCGGGCGTGCTCTCACCGTCGATGCCCGGGTGCCCGCGCTCGGTGTGGCCGTCCTGCTCCTGCTGGCCCGCGCGCCGTTCCTGGTGGTCGTGTTCGGATCAGCTGCCGTGGCCGCGCTGTTCCGACTGCTCTGAGCGGGCAACGCGAGTCGCGTCGCCTCGCGTCAGGCCAGGTCCATGAAGTGCTCCGGACCGACGGTGAGACCGGGGAAGTCGCCGATCCGGCGGACACCAGTGAGCACACCGGGTGTGAAGGACACGCGGTCGAGCGAGTCGTGGCGGATGGTGAGGGTCTCCCCCAGGCCACCGAGGATGACCTCCTGGTGAGCGACCAGCCCACGGACCCGCACGCTGTGCACGGGTACGCCGTCCACGGACGCGCCACGGGCACCGTCGAGGCCGGTGCTGGTGGCGTCCGGCATGGGCGGACAGTCGGCAGCGCGACGCGCGGCCGCGATCAGCTCGGCCGTGCGGCCCGCCGTACCGCTGGGGGCGTCGGCCTTGGTCGGATGGTGGAGCTCGACGACCTCCACGGACTCGAAGAACGGCGCTGCGATGGCGGAGAACCGCATCATCAAGATCGCGCCGATGGAGAAGTTGGGGGCGATGAGGACACCGGTGCCCGGGCTGTCCGCCAGCCACCCGCGCAGGGTGTCGAGGCGCGTGTCGTCGAATCCCGTCGTACCGACGACGGCGTGGATGCCGTTCTCGATGCAGAAACGCAGGTTGTCCATGACGACGTCGGGGTGGGTGAAGTCGACGACCACGTGGGTGCCGCTCTCGGCAAGCGAGTCGACGGCGTCACCCTGGTCGACGCCGACCGTGAAGTCGAGATCATCGGCGCTCTCGACCGCCTTGACGACCTCGGCTCCGACCTTCCCGCGCGCTCCCAGAACGCCCACTCGGAGGCGTTCTGCAGCAGCCTGATCCGCGACACGTGTGCTCACGGCACCAAGGTAGTGCGTCACGACGTCGCTCGTTCTGGCAGGCTGACCCCCATGGTGAACAAGATCCCGGCCAGGATCCGCTGGGCGGTGGACTTCATGGACGTCCAGCCCAACGACCACGTGCTGGAGATCGGCTGTGGCAGTGGTGCTGCCGCCGATCTCATCTGTCGACGGCTCGAGGGCAAGGGAAAGATGTTCGCCATCGACCGGTCCGAGGCCGGTGTGGACCGCACCAAGGCTCGCTGCGCCGCTCACGTCGAGGCGGGACGTCTGACCGTCCGCCAGATCGATCTCGCCACCCTGCGGGTCCCGGTCAAGCGTCTCACCAAGGTCTTCGCCTTCGACGTCAACCTGTTCTGGGTGCGCGACGCCAAGGAGGAGATCGCCCTGCTCCACGAGCGTTTGATGCCCGGCGGCTCGGTCAACCTCTTCTTCGACACCTCCCGCCCCGAGCAGGTGCCGGACATCCTCGAGAAGGCGTCGGCACAGCTGCGTGACGGCGGCTTCCGCGTCTACATCGTCGACTCCAAGACGCCTCCCGTCATCGGGATCATCGGTCGTCGCTGAGCACCCTGCGAGGACCCCGCACGTCCTCGGTCGTGGTGGGCCCTTGTTACGGTGGGAGCGCAGCATGCCCGATTCAGGCTGGTCTGTCTCTCGGAGATCTCGGCTCTGACGCGGCGGCATGGCACACCCTCCACGCCGCCGCGCCCTATCCGTGATCGCCCCGGAGCAACCGGTGGGACGGACATGTGTCCCATCCCCGAGCCCTGGAGCACCGTGACCGCACCCATCAGCACGACCCCGCCGTCCGCCATCACCGACCCGATCCCCCACCCTGCACTCGACCAGCCGATCGAGCCCGGCGCCGACGGCGAGCAGTCCGGGCGAGGACTGGACAAGGTCGTCTTCGGTGTCGCCGCGGCCGTCAGCATCGCCTTCGTGGCCTGGGGTCTGATCAGCACCTCCTCGCTCAGCACGGCCTCCGGCCATGCCCTGGACTGGGTGATGACAAACACCGGCTGGCTGTTCGTGCTGACGTCCAGTTCGTTCGTGGTGTTCGTGATCTGGCTCGCCATGAGCAAGTACGGCACCATCCCGCTGGGCCGTGACGACGAGGAGCCCGAGTTCCGTACGTCGTCGTGGATCGCGATGATGTTCAGCGCCGGCATGGGCATCGGACTGATGTTCTACGGCGTCAGCGAGCCGCTCTCGCACTTCGTCACCGCGCCTCCCGGCACCGGCGGAGACCCTGACTCAGCCGCGCAGACCGCGATGGCGACGACAATGTTCCACTGGACCCTGCACCCGTGGGCCATCTATGCGGTGGTCGGACTTGCGATCGCGTACGGCGTCTACCGCAAGGGCCGCGTCCAGCTGATCTCCGCCGCCTTCGTCCCTCTTCTCGGCAAGCGCGCCACCGGCGGCGCCGGCCGGGTCATCGACATGTTCGCCATCTTCGCCACGCTCTTCGGGTCGGCGACCTCGCTCGGGCTCGGCGCACTGCAGATCAGCAGCGGGCTCGAGATCGTCGGCGACATCGGCCCCCTCGGCAACGGCACCCTCGTGGTGATCATCACCGTGCTGACGATCTGCTTCGTGCTGTCGGCCGTGTCCGGGGTCGCCAAGGGAATCCAGTGGCTCTCCAACATCAACATGGTGCTGGCCGTCGTACTGGCCCTGTTCCTGTTCGTCCTCGGACCGACCGTCTTCATCCTCAATCTGGTGCCGACCTCGCTCGGCAGCTATGTCCAGGACCTCGCCATGATGGCCGCCCGCACCGGTGCCGAGGGCGCCGACACCGAGGCATGGTTGGGCAGCTGGACCGTCTTCTACTGGGCGTGGTGGTTGTCCTGGACGCCCTTCGTCGGCATGTTCATCGCACGGATCTCCCGTGGCCGCACCATCCGGCAGTTCGTCACCGGCGTCCTCCTCGTGCCGAGCGTCGTGAGCGTGCTCTGGTTCTGCATCCTCGGCGGCACCGCGATCGACCTGCAGCAAGCAGGCACCGACATCGCCAACGCCGGCGGCCTCGAGGCCCAACTGTTCGGCACCCTCGACGCCCTGCCGCTGGCGACCGTGGCCAGCGTCCTGGTCATGCTGCTGGTCGCGATCTTCTTCGTGTCCGGTGCGGACGCCGCCTCGATCGTGATGGGCAGCCTCTCCGAGCACGGCACGACTGAGCCGCGACGCGGTGTCGTGATCTTCTGGGGCGTCGCGACCGGCGCCGTCGCTGCCGTCATGCTCATCGCCGGTGGCGAGGACGCCCTGCAGGGCCTGCAGACGATCACGATCGTCGCCGCGCTCCCGTTCGTGGTGATCATGATCGGGCTCGCCGCCTCGCTGGTGCGTGAGCTGCGGACCGACCCGATGGTCGTACGTCGCCAGTACGGCGAGGACGCAGTCGAGCAGGCTGTGATCGCCGGGGTGACCGAGCACGGGGACGACTTCGTGCTGTCCATCGAGGCCTCCGAGCCGGAGGCCGCGGTCGAGGTCGAGACCGCGGACGCGGACGCTGGCGGGCGCACGTCGTAAGGAGGACGGGACCGGTTCCTTCGGCCCGCCAGTTGAATCTGCTGGTTCGGCGGGTGGTTGGCGCCGGTCGGCGGCGGGTGAGTGGCTGGTACAGATTCAACCGGCAGCTACGAGAGAGGTCGGGCGGGTTGCACAGCTCCGGCGGTCGGCTTTCAGCACGCAGGTTCAGTAATTGTGCGTGATCCTATGACGTGGGTTGAACGGATCACGCACGATCCTCTTCGCGGGCGTTATCGGCGGCGATGGGATGCGAATACGTCCACCAGGCGCCGCCGATGAGCCGATTGCGGCCCGGATACCCGAGCGCGGGCTGTGCCCACGCCGGCCTCCCTCGTAAAAGCCGGGGTGAAGTCGTACCGACCACTCGCCGGTGCCCCAGGGGCACCAACCACCCGCCGAACCAGCAGGTTCAGCAGCACCGTCCCGAGGGACCGGCGCTAGCGCGGCGACGGCCCGACGACAGCCAGGAGCTCGGGGCGCCCGAACACCTCGGCCGCGATCTCCCGCACCTCGTCGAGCGTGACTGCCTCGATCCGAGCGATGACCTCGTCGATGCCGTTGATCTCGCCGTTGACCAGCTCGTTCTTGCCGATCCGCATCATCCGCGAGCCGGAGTCCTCCAGCCCGAGGATCATGCCGCCGACGAGTTGGCCCTTGCCACGCGCGAGCTCGTCGGCGGTGATCCCGTCGGCAGCGATCAGGCGCAGCTGCTCCCGCACGACGGCAAGGACCTCGTCGGTGCGGCCGGGCAGACAGCCGACGGCCACGCCGACCAGGCCAGAGTCGACGTAGTGGCTGGCGAACGAATAGACGGAGTAGGCCAGGCCGCGGATCTCCCGCACCTCCTGGAACAGGCGGCTCGATGTGCCGCCGCCGAGGGCAGTGTTGAGCACACCGAGGGCGTAGCGGCGGTCGTCGTCGCGGGTCAGCCCCTCACAGCCCAGGACCAGGTTGACCTGCTCGAACGGGCGGTCGACCCGACCTGACCCGGCACTCACCCGAGGACGACGGCGCGTGCTCGTCCCGAGGGGCTGCAGGGGGGCCGCTTCGCCGTCGAGCCAGCCGTTGCGGGCGAAGGCCTTCTTGATGGTGCGGACGACGTCGGCGTGGTCGAGTGCACCGGCCACCGAGATGACCGTGTTGGCCGGGACGTAGTGGCGACGGTAGAAGCGCTTGATCTGGGCCGGAGTCATTGCCTCGATCGACTCGGTGGTGCCGGCGATCGGCCGACCGAGCGGCGACTGCGCACCCCATGCCAGCTCGGCCAGCAGGTTCTGCACGACGTCGTCGGGATCGTCGTCGTGCATGGCGATCTCATCGAGGATCACGTCACGCTCGGCGTCGACGTCGTGAGCGGCGATGACCGAGTCGGTGATCATGTCGCCGAGCACGTCGATCGCCAGCGGGAGATCGCCGGAGAGCACTCGAGCGTGGAAGCAGGTGTATTCCTTCGCCGTGAAGGCATTGAACTCGCCACCGACTGCGTCGAGCTCGATCGAGATGTCGAGAGCGGAGCGCTCCTTGGTGCCCTTGAACAACAGGTGTTCGAGGAAGTGCGAGGCGCCGTGGGTGGCGGCCTTCTCGTCACGTGATCCGACTCCGACCCACACCCCGATCGATGCGGACCGGGCACCGGCCATCTGCTCGGTGACGATCCGCAATCCCGAGGGCAGTTCGGTACGTCGTACCAACGACGTGATCTGACCAGCATCGTCGCGAACGGTCTCCAGGGTCCGGGTCGAGGCGCGCCGGGTGGACACGTTGGGAGAAACGGCCGACGGCCGGCCAGCTGAACGCTGACCGGCCGCCGTCGTCGTGCGGGTGGTGCTCACTCGGAGTCGGACTCCGACTCAGCAGCGGCCTCGCCCTCGGTCTCCTCGACCACGGGGACGAGCGACAGCTTGCCCCGGTCGTCGATCTCAGCGATCTGGACCTGCAGCTTCTGGCCGACCGAGACGACGTCCTCGACGTTCTCGATCCGCTTGCCGCCAGCCAGCGAACGCAGCTTGGTGATGTGCAGCAGGCCGTCCTTGCCCGGCATGAGCGACACGAAGGCACCGAAGTTGGTGATCTTCACGACCGTGCCGAGGTAGCGCTCGCCGACCTCGGGCATCGTCGGGTTGGCGATCGCGTTGATCGCGGCCCGAGCTGCCTCGGCCGCCTCGCCGTTCGTCGCGCCGATGTAGACGGTGCCGTCGTCCTCGATGGAGATCGAGGCGCCGGTGTCCTCCTGCAGCTGGTTGATGACCTTGCCCTTGGGCCCGATGACCTCGCCGATCTTGTCCACGGGGACCTTGACGGTGATGATCCGCGGGGCGTGGATCGACATCTCCTCGGGAGCGTCGATCGCCTCGCCCATGACCTCGAGGATCGCCAGGCGGGCGTCACGGGCCTGGGTCAGCGCCGCGGCGAGGACCTCGGCGGGAAGACCGTCGAGCTTCGTGTCGAGCTGGAGGGCGGTGACGAACTCCTTGGTGCCGGCGACCTTGAAGTCCATGTCGCCGAACGCGTCCTCGGCACCGAGGATGTCGGTGAGGGCGACGTACTCGAGCTTGCCGTCGATCTCACCGGAGATCAGACCCATCGCGATGCCGGCGACGGGCGCCTTGAGCGGCACACCGGCCTGCAGCAGCGACAGGGTCGAGGCGCAGACCGAGCCCATCGAGGTGGAGCCGTTGGAGCCCATCGCCTCGGAGAGCTGGCGGATGGCGTAGGGGAACTCCTCGCGGCTCGGGAGCACCGGCAGCAGCGCACGACGCGCAAGCGCACCGTGGCCGACCTCGCGACGCTTCGGCGAACCGACGCGACCGGTCTCGCCCGTGGAGAACGGCGGGAAGATGTACTTGTGCATGTAGCGCCGGTGCTTCTCCGGCGACAACGTGTCGAGCTGCTGCTCCAGCTTGAGCATGTCGAGGGTGGTGACGCCCAGGATCTGGGTCTCGCCACGCTCGAACAGCGCGGAGCCGTGGACGCGCGGGATCACGTCGACCTCGGCGTGCAGCGGGCGGATGTCGGCAAGACCACGGCCGTCGATGCGGACCTTGTCGCGCAGCACGCGCTCACGCACGACCTGCTTGTTGACCGAGCGGAAGGCCGCGCCGATCTCCTTCTCGCGACCCTCGAACTGGCCGGCGAGCTTGTCGAGCACCTCGGCCTTGAGCTCGTCGGTGCGGGCCTCGCGCTCCTGCTTGTCGCCGATGGTCATCGCCTCGGCGAGACCGGCCTTGGCGGCGGCCTCGACGGCGGCGTAGGCGTCGTCCTCGTAGTCGAGGAAGACCGGGAACTCCTGGACGGGCTTGGCGGCCACGTTGGCGAGCTCGGACTGCGCCTCGCACAGCTGCTTGATGAACGGCTTGGCGGCGTCGAGGCCGCTGGCCACGATCTCCTCCGTCGGCGCCTGGGCGCCGTTCTGGATGAGTTCGATGGTCGCCTCGGGCGCCTCGGCCTCGACCATCATGATCGCGACGTCGCCGGTCTCGGTGACCCGGCCCGCGACGACCATGTCGAAGACGGCCTTCTCGAGCTGGCTGTGGGTCGGGAACGCGACCCACTGGCCCTCGATGAGGGCGACGCGGGTGGCGCCGACCGGGCCGCTGAACGGCAGGCCGGAGAGCTGGGTCGACAGCGACGCGGCGTTGATCGCGAGCACGTCGTAGGGCGTGTCGGGGTTGAGCGCCATGACGGTGATGACGACCTGGACCTCGTTGCGCAGGCCCTTCTTGAAGGTCGGGCGCAGCGGACGGTCGATCAGGCGGCACGCGAGGATCGCGTCCTCGCCCGGGCGACCCTCGGAACGGAAGAACGAGCCGGGGATCTTGCCCGCGGCGTACATCCGCTCCTCGACGTCGATGGTGAGGGGGAAGAAGTCGAAGTGGTCCTTCGGGTGCTTGCCGGCCGTGGTGGCCGACAGCAGCATGGTGTCGCCGTCGAGATAAGCGCTCACCGATCCGGCGGCCTGGCGGGCGAGGATGCCCGTCTCGAACTTGACGGTGCGGGTGCCGAACTTGCCGTTGTCGATGACGGTCTCGACCTCGGAGATGACGGGTTCAGTCAACTGTTTTCTCTTATTCGTACGTCGTGGGGCACGTTGCTCCACAGGAATGGACTTGTTGTCGCTCATCACACTATCGAGCGGAGCGCAAAAAGCAGAACGGGCGACTCCGCAGGGAGTCGCCCGTTCCGGACATCACGGGTGGGTCGTGATCAACGACGAAGACCCAAGCGCTCGACAATGGAGCGGTAGCGCTCGATCTCGGTCTTCTTCAGGTAGTTGAGAAGACGGCGGCGCTGGCCGACGAGCAGGAGCAGACCACGACGGCTGTGGTGGTCGTGCTTGTGCTTCTTGAGGTGCTCGGTCAGGTGGCTGATGCGGTGCGAGAGCAGCGCGATCTGGACCTCGGGAGAACCGGTGTCACCCTCGGTGGTGGCGTACTCCGCGATGATCTTCTTCTTGGTCTCAGCGTCGGTACCGACTGCCATGTGACACTCCCTTTTCTCTCGTTGCGCGGCGCACCAGGCTGGATTCCTGGAGCTCTCTTTGTCCGCGGCCGTTCTGACGGCAACCGCAGAAGGCTAACAGCGGCGGTCACGACCGACCGAATCGCTGTGCGACGATGCCGAGGTGGAGACGCGAGGGGCAGAGCAGCGGGTCGGTGTGTGCAACCTGTGTGAGGCCACCTGTGGTCTCCTGCTGACCATCGAGGGCGGCGCCGTCACCGGCGTTCGGGGCAACCCCGACGATCCCTTGTCCCGCGGCCACATCTGCCCCAAGGGCGTCGCCATCGGTGACATCCATGCTGACCCGGACAGGTTGCGCCGGCCCGTACGCCGGATCGGGCGCGGAGCAGAGGCCCGCTGGGAGGAGATCGGCTGGGACGAGGCACTCGACCTGGTCGCCGACGGACTGGCGTCGACGATCAACGAGTACGGCGAGGACGCCGTGGCGCTCTATCTCGGCAATCCGAACGTCCACAGCCTCGGCTCGATGACCCACGGTGTCGCCCTCGCGCAGTCGTTCCGCACCCGCAACAAGTTCAGCGCGACGTCGGTGGACCAACTCCCCCACCAGGTGCTGGGCTTCCTGCTCTACGGCCACCAGCTCCTGCTGCCGGTGCCGGACATCGACCGGACGTCGTACTTCCTGGCCGTGGGGACGAACCCGATGGCCTCCAACGGATCGCTGATGACCGTGCCCGACTTCCCCGCGCGGCTGCGGGATCTGCAGACCCGCGGCGGGCGCATGGTGGTGCTGGACCCGCGTCGCACCGAGACGGCGAAGGTGGCCGACGAGCACCACTTCGTCCGTCCCGGGTCCGACGCGTGGGTGCTACTGGCCCTGTTGCACGTGCTCTTCGCCGAGGGCCTGACCACACCCCCGGCGTATGCCGACGGGCTGGATGACGTCGAAGCGCTGGTCGCCGACTTCGACCCCGAACGAGCCGAGCGGATGAGCGGTGTGTCGGCCGACGAGATCCGACGCATCGCCCGCGAGTTCGCTGCCGCGGACGGTGCCGCTGTCCACGGTCGGATCGGGGTCTCGACCCACGAGTTCGGCACCGTGTGCCAGTGGGCGATCCAGATGATCAACCTGGTGACCGGGAACCTCGATCGCGAGGGCGGGGTGCTGTTCACCAACCCGGCGATCGACGCGATCGGGCGGGGTCTCATCGGCCGCGGCCACCTCGACCGCCATCGGTCCCGGGTCCGGCAGGCGCCGGAGTTCGGGGGCGAACTGCCGGTGGCCGTCCTGCGCGAGGAGATCGAGACGCCGGGCGAGGGCCAGGTGCGGGCGCTGCTGACCGTCGCGGGCAACCCGGTGCTGTCCACGCCGGACGGTGCGGCACTGGACCGGGCGATCGCCGGGCTGGACTTCCATGCCGCTGTCGACATCTACCTCAACGAGACGACCCGGCACGCCGACGTGATCCTGCCGCCAACGACGCTGCTGGAGCGCGATCATTACGACCTGGTCTTCCACCTGTTGGCGGTGCGCAACACGGCCCGTTTCACGCCGGCCGTCTTCACCAAGGGCCGCGACCAGCGCCACGACTGGGAGATCTTCCGCGACCTGCACCTGCGCATCACGCGGCGGCGTCGACGCAAGCCCGCCTTGAAGCGGCGGCTCGTGGCAGAAGCGCGGATGCGGATGAGTCCGACGTTCCTGATCGGGATGCTGCTGCGAACCGGGCGGTCACAGACCACGCTCACGGCTCTGCGGAAGAGTCCAGCCGGCGTGGACCTGGGGCCGCTGCGCGCCGGGCAACTGCCTGGACGACTGCAGACCAAGGACCGCAGGATCGCGGTGCTGCCCGACCTCGTCGCGGCCGATCTCGCCCGGCTTCGCGGCCAGCAGCCACCGGCCGAGGGTGAACTGCTCCTCATCGGGCGCCGCCACCAACGTGACTGCAACTCGTGGATGCACAACACGGCGCGTCTGACCAAGGGCAAGGCGCGCCACCAGTTGCTGATGCATCCCGCCGATCTCGACGCCCGTGGGCTGGTCGACGGTGCGGTCGTCACGGTGACCTCGCGGGTCGGCTCCGTCGAGGTCGACGTGCAGGCGAGCGAGGACATGATGCCCGGTGTGGTGTCACTCCCCCACGGCTACGGCCACAGGGTGCCGGGGACCCGGATGAGCGTGGCTGCCCAAGTTGAGGGCGTCTCGCTCAACGACCTCACCGACCCCGAGCGACTCGACGTGTCGGGCAACGCCGCGCTGTCCGGCGTACCCGTCACGGTGACCTGAACGCACCCTCATGGATCTCACCGTCGCGCCCGGGCCAGGGCTCCCGGCCGGGCTGGTCATTCCCGACAGTGAACTGGTGGAGCGGTTCTCCCGATCCCCCGGGCCCGGCGGTCAGTCCGTGAACACGACCGACAGTCGCGTCGAGCTGGTCTGGGACCCGCTGGCGTCGACGGTCCTGACCGACGCCCAGCGTGCTCGGATCCTGGCGCGCACCGACGAGCCCCTCACCGTCGTCGCGCACGAACACCGCTCCCAGCACCGCAATCGCGCGACGGCCCGAGAGCGCCTCGGCCAACGGATCCGGGAGCTGCTCGCTCCGCCTCCCCCGCCTCGACGAGCGACGAAACCGACGCGCGGGTCGAAGGAACGTCGGCTCGAGGCCAAGCGGCAACGCGGCCAGACCAAGCAACTGCGCGGTCGGGTCGACGGCTGAGAGCTGGGTCGCTCAGTCCGTGAACGAGTCGTCACGCAGGGAGCGGTAGGCCACCCGGGCACTCACCGCCCGCTCCAACTCGCGGATGACGGTCGTGAAGAACTGGCGTCGGTAGAGCTCGTCGGTCACGGCATAGACGGTGAAGTAGAGGCCACTGAACGCCGCCAGGAACGTGGAGACGCGCAGCAGCTCAAGGCTCAACCGCTGACCGAACAGCTCACCCAGCACCCCATGCATCGGCTGCACCGGATGCGCCAGCCACAGCTCGAGGACAGCCGGGTCCATCGCGACCAACCCGAACACGATGAAGAACGCGAAGACCGCCAGGGCGAGCAGCAGCACCTGGACCGCCTGGGCGACGAGAAGCACCAGCACCAGGTTGGCCTTCTGCAGGCCCGTCACCTCGGCGTCGACCGCGCCCACCCTGTCCACCCGCTCTGCGAGCCGACGCGCAGCCGGTTCGAGCGGCGTACCCGTGCAGGCGTCGACCAACTGCTGTGCCTCGACCTCGTCGTCGACGCTGTCCAACTCCTCCGGCAGCCGGGTCAGCAGGAAGCCGACCGCAATGGCGGCGAAGAGCAGCACCGCCACCCACAGCACACCGCCGTCCAGACTCGCTGCCACCTGCCACACCTCGGTGTTGATGAACAGGAAGGTGATGAACAACAGCAGCAGCGGAAGGGCGCGGGTCACGAGCGGCAGCATCAGACCCATCGACCGGAAGGTCCGGCGCACCGCCCAGCCCACGATCAGCCAGGCCCGCAGGGTCGCGATCGCGTAGGCAGACAGCACGACGCCCATCCCTGTCAGACCCGCTCCGAGGCCCGCCGCCGCGCTCAGCCAGGTGCCGACGACCACACCGACAAGCGCACCGACCACCACGCCGGCGACCACCACCGGGATGAGCCGGGCCCGACCGAGGCCGCGGGCGACGGACGCGCGGTAGTCATCGACGAAGTAGGGAAGGCCATGCTCGACGAACCACCGTTCGGCTGCCGCGAGGTCAGGCTGCTGGGGCTGCGCAGGCCCTTCGGCGCGGTCCGAGGTCATCGTGTTCAGTGGGCGAGAATCGCGCGAGCCCGGTCGACGTCGTCGTTCATGGCGACGAGCAGGTCCTCGACGGAGTCGAAGCGGACCATGCCCCGCAGGCGCTCCACGAAAGCGACCTCGACACGCCGGCCGTAGAGGGCCAAGTCCGTGCGGTCCAGGACGTAGGACTCGACCCGGCTCTCACGCTCGCCGGCGAAGGTCGGATTGGTGCCCACACTGATGGCCGCTGGGTGCACGGTGCCCGCGTCCGGGCCGTCGAGGACGGTCAGCCGGCCGGCGTACACGCCGTCCCCGGGAGCCGCGGAACCCGCGGCGACCGGCACGTTGGCTGTCGGGAAGCCGAGCTCGCGCCCTCGTTTGTCGCCCTCGACGACCTCACCGGTGACGGTGAAGAGCCGACCGAGGGCCTCGGCGGCACCGGTGA
>JASLDK010000156.1 GCA_030145945.1 Nocardioides sp. | reverse complement strand
CCAGTGATGGTCGAACGAACAGCGATCAGTCGTTGCCGGTGGCAGGCAGGTCACCCGCGTCGCCGGCGCCCGACTCACCCTGCGACTCGCCCCGCACCTCGGCGACGGTCTCGAGCGGCGGCAGGTCGGGGAGCTCTCCGACCTTCTGGCCCTCGAAGGTGAACTTCGCATTGGCCCCCTCGCCGTCGACACCGACGAGCACGATCTGGCCCGGGCCGACCTCGCCGTACAGCATCTTCTCGGCGAGCACGTCCTCGATCTCGCGCTGGACCGTGCGACGCAGCGGGCGGGCACCGAGGACCGGGTCGAAGCCACGCTCGGCGAGCAGGTTCTTCGCGGCCTGGGTGAGCTCCAGCTTCATGTCGCGGTCCTTGAGGCGGACCTCGACGGCGGCGATCATGTTGTCGACCATCGCGACGATCTGCTCCTGCGACAGCGGCGGGAACACGATGATCTCGTCGACGCGGTTGAGGAACTCCGGACGGAAGTGCTGCTTGAGCTCGTCGGAGACCTTCGCCTTCATCCGGTCGTAGGAACCAGCAGCGTCGCCGCCACCGAATCCGAGGCCGACCGACTTGCCGATGTCACGCGAACCGAGGTTGGTGGTCATGATGATGACGCAGTTCTTGAAGTCCACGACCCGGCCCTGCGAGTCGGTCAGGCGACCCTCCTCGAGGATCTGCAACAGGCTGTTGAAGATGTCCGGGTGAGCCTTCTCGAC
Organism: Nocardioides sp.; assembly: GCA_030145945.1. GTDB lineage: Bacteria > Actinomycetota > Actinomycetes > Propionibacteriales > Nocardioidaceae > Nocardioides. The sequence continues at coordinate 5,550 of JASLDK010000156.1, read as the reverse complement.
CTCGTCGAAGAGAACGACGGAGAACGGCTTGCGGCGCACCTTCTCGGTGAGCTGGCCGCCCTCCTCGTAGCCGACGTAGCCCGGAGGCGATCCGAAGAGTCGCGAGACGGTGTGCTTCTCCCCGAACTCGGACATGTCGAGCTGGATCAGCGCGTCCTCGTCACCGAACAGGAACTCGGCGAGCGTCTTGGACAGCCACGTCTTTCCGACGCCCGAGGGGCCGGCGAAGATGAACGAACCACCGGGACGCTTCGGGTCCTTCAACCCGGCACGGGTACGCCGGATCGCGCGGCTGAGTGCCTTGACGGCCTCGTCCTGGCCGATGACCCGCTTGTGGAGCTCGTCCTCCATCTTGAGCAGTCGCGTCGACTCCTCCTCGGAGAGCTTGACGATCGGGATGCCGGTCGCGACGGCGAGCACCTCGGCGATCAGTTCCTCGTCGACCTCGGCGACCTCGTCCATGTCGCCCGCGCGCCACTGCTTCTCGCGCTCGGACTTCTTCAGGATGAGCTGCTTCTCCTCGTCACGCAGACGCGCGGCGGCCTCGAAGTCCTGGCCGTCGATGGCGGCCTCCTTGCGCTGGCGGACCTCGCCGATCTGCTCGTCGTACTCGCGCAGGTCGGCGGGGGCCGTCATCCGGCGGATCCGCAGGCGCGATCCGGCCTCGTCGATCAGGTCGATCGCCTTGTCCGGAAGGAAGCGGTCGGAGATGTAGCGGTCGGCAAGCGTCGCCGCGGAGACGAGGGCCTCGTCGGTGATGGTGACCCGGTGGTGCGCCTCGTAGCGGTCACGAATGCCCTTGAGCATCTCGATGGTGTCGGCGATCGACGGCTCCGGCACCTGGATCGGCTGGAAGCGGCGCTCGAGCGCGGCGTCCTTCTCGAGGTACTTGCGGTATTCGTCGAGCGTGGTCGCACCGATGGTCTGCAACTCGCCGCGAGCCAGCATCGGCTTGAGGATCGACGCAGCGTCGATCGCACCCTCGGCCGCGCCGGCGCCGACGAGGGTGTGGATCTCGTCGATGAACAGCACGATGTCGCCGCGGGTGCGGATCTCCTTGAGCACCTTCTTCAGGCGCTCCTCGAAGTCACCGCGATAGCGCGAGCCGGCGACGAGCGCACCCAGGTCGAGGGTGTAGATCTGCTTGTCCTTGAGCGTCTCGGGAACGTTGCCCTTGACGATATCCTGGGCCAGACCCTCGACGATCGACGTCTTGCCGACGCCGGGCTCACCGATCAGCACCGGGTTGTTCTTGGTGCGCCGCGAGAGCACCTGCATCACGCGCTCGATCTGCTGACCGCGCCCGATGATCGGGTCGAGCTTGCCCTCGCGGGCGTCCTGGGTCAGGTTGCGACCGAACTGGTCGAGCACCAGCGAGGACGACGGGGTGTCGCCACTCGCGGAACCGCCGGTCGACGCAGCAGCCGCCGTGCCCTCCTTGCCCTGGAAGCCGGAGAGCAGCTGGATGACCTGCTGGCGGACCCGGTTGAGATCGGCGCCGAGCTTCTGCAGGACCTGGGCGGCCACGCCCTCACCCTCACGGATCAGACCGAGCAGGATGTGTTCGGTGCCGATGTAGGAGTGACCGAGCTGCAGCGCCTCGCGCAACGACAGCTCGAGCACCTTCTTGGCACGAGGGGTGAAGGGAATGTGTCCCGACGGCGCCTGCTGACCCTGGCCGATGATCTCCTCGACCTGGGCGCGCACTGCCTCCAGGGAGATGTCCAGCGACTCGAGCGCCTTGGCGGCGACACCCTCGCCCTCGTGGATGAGGCCGAGCAGGATGTGCTCGGTCCCGATGTAGTTGTGGGAGAGCATGCGGGCCTCTTCCTGGGCCAGCACGACCACCCGGCGGGCACGGTCTGTGAACCGCTCGAACATCTGCACGCTCCTCACACGTCACACGGTTGTCCACGGGGAACAACTCGCGACCCACCCTACGCGTTCCCGTCAGGGCACCCTCGTCCGTCCGCTGTCAGCGAACAGGGCTCCGTCAGCGTGGCACCAGACCGTGCTCGTAGGCGTAGACGACCGTCTGGATCCGGTCACGAAGACCGAGCTTGCGAAGCACCTCGCCGACGTGCGACTTCACCGTCTCGGCGGAGATGTGCAGGACCGCCGCGATCTCAGCGTTCGAGGCTCCTGTGGCGAGGTGGAGCAGCACCTCCCGCTCACGAGGACTCAACTCACGCGCGGCGACAGGCTCGGGGCGCGCGCCCGGCGTCTCGGCGAAGCGGGCCGCGACCAGCTGCCTGCTCACGACCGGCGCCAGCAACATGGCGCCCTCAGCGACCATCCGGACCGCTTCGACCAGCCGCTCGGCGGTGGCGTCCTTGAGCAGGAAGCCGCTCGCCCCGGCGCGGACCGCGTCGTACACATAGGCGTCGAGATCGAAGGTGGTCAGGATCAGCACCCGTGTCGCATGTCGGGAGGCGATCAGTCGGGTGGCCTCGATACCGTCCATCTCCGGCATGCGTACGTCGACCAGCGCGACGTCCGGCGTCATCTCAGCCACGAGGCCGACGAGCGCCCGACCGTCGGCAGCGGTCCCGACCACCTCGATCCCCGGCTGCGCCGCGAGGAGAGCCGCGAAACCGGCGCAGATGACAGGCTGGTCGTCGGCGACGACCACACGGACGGTCTCGCTGTTCGGATCAGTCGGCATGAGCGGTCCTCGTCGGCAGGGTCGCGGACACCTCGAACCGGGTTCCCTCGGCACGCACCTGCAGCCGACCGCCGAGCGCCTCGACCCGCTCACGCATGCCGATCAGGCCACGCCCACCGCCGATCTCACTGGCCGCGTCGGCGACCGGGTTGGCAACGCTCACCTCCAGCAGGTCGCTGGTCATCGCGACGGTGACGTCGACCACCGCCCCTGGCGCGTGCTTGCGGGCATTGGTCAACGCCTCCTGGACCACCCGGTAGGCGGCGTACCCGACCGGGGCCGCGACGGCCGTGTGGACGTCGCCGTCGAGATGGACCTGTTGGCCCGAACGAACGGCCCGCTCGACCAGCGCCGCCACATCGGCGAGCGTCGGCTGTGGCGACCGCGCCCCCTCGTCGGCCCGCCCCAGGATGCCGAGCACACCGCGCAGTTCGTCGAGCGCGAGCCGGGCCTCGGAGGCCACCTCGGCCAGGACCCGACGACCGGCCGGCTCCAGGTCGGGCTCGGTGTAGGGCGCGGTCTCGGCCCGCACCGCGATCAGTGACACGTGGTGCGCGACAACGTCGTGCAGGTCGCGGGCCAGGCGAGCACGTTCGGCGACGACCGCGCCCTGCGCGGTGACGGCGCCCTCCCGCGCCAACAGCCGGACCCGCTGCTCCTCACCGTTGACGACCTTGCGGAACCAGCGCATGAAGGCGAGGAGCGCGACCAGCGCAACGAGATAGAGGATCAGGACGGCGATCCGTCCGCCGCCGTAGGAGAGGTCGATGTCCGCCCCGAAGGGTGCGGCCATGTCGATGTCCGAGATCACCCAGACCACGACGACGAAGGCAGCCAGGCCGACGATGACGGCCGCATCCCCGAACGAGCGCCACGACGCCGCAAGCGCGACCGCGCACAGGTTGGCGAGGACACCGAAGTGCAGCATCGGGTGGTTGGGTTCGAGGATCGTCGCCAGGAGCGGGAGGCAGGCGACGACGACCGCAAACACCGGCCATCGGAACGCCAGCCAACAGGCCGGCAGTGCCAGGACCGCGAAGAAGACCGAGACGAACGAGATCGGATAGATCGTCATCTGCTCGACGAACCACGGATACCAGTGGGCCGTCGAGAAACAGACGAAGACGACGAGACTGGCGGCCGCGGCGGCGACGACGTACGGCGCAGGAACCGGACGCTCGCCCGCACGCTGCAAGGGAATCATCATGGCTCCAGCCTCCGCCGCGGCGAGGGTGCGTCACCACCCTCGAAGGAGCGGAAGTCCGCCTCCCCCGCTCGGGGGAGGCGGACTTCGTCTTCGTGCATCAGTTGGCGGCGTCGAACGCCTCACGCACGTCGGCCGGGATCCGACCGCGCTCGGGCACGGTGAAGCCGTTGTCGCGGGCCCATTCGCGGATCTCCTTGGCCGAGGCGCCACCCGTGGCAGCAGCGGCGCGGGCGCCCCGGCGGGCAGCGCGGCCGACCTTGCGGCCGTGCCCGACGTACGGCGCGAGGGCCTCGCGCAACGCCGAGGCGTGGGAGTCATTCAGGTCGATCTCATAACTGGTGCCGTCCAGACCGAAGACGACCGTCTGGGTGGCATCGGTTCCGTCGATGTCGTCGACGAGAACGATGTTGACCTTCTGAGCCATTGAATTCCTCACCTGAGTCGTAGGGGTATCCGATCGACGAGCGATAAACGAACAATTCGACCGACGAATTCACATTAGCAGCACGTCCGGATTCACAACGCAAGCAAAGTTCAGGGTGGCTCCCCAATGACTTCGTCTTCCACCCTTCCTAGCGTCGAGGCCATGATCGTCAGACTCGGAATCGCGGCAACAGCCATCGCCTCGTTGGGAATCGCGGGCACCACCATTCCAGCGACAATTCCCTCTGCCACGGCCAGCGCGACGCCCGTCGTCGCGTCCGCCCCCGACCGGTCGGTGGCGGAATCGGGCGGCCATGTCGTGGTGGTGGTCAGACTCGCCCAGCGCGCAAAGAAGTCCACTCGCGTCCGTTGGCGGACGGCCGCAGGAACAGCCACGGCCGGAGCGGACTACAGGTCGGGGAAGGGAAGTCTGACGATCCCCAAGGGCGCCAGATCGGGCAAGGTCCGCGTCGCGATCGTCAACGACACGCGGCCCGAGCCCGACGAGACGTTCGGCGTGAAGTTCAAACCAGCTCACGGCAAGCCGGTGACGGCGACCGTCACGATCCGCGCGAACGACGGCGGCTCGGGCTCCGCTGGCGGCAAGGGCAGCAGCACCGGCTCGACGCTGCGGATCCCCCGCACGATCACCGGCACCTTCTCCGGTCAGAAGGGGCCGGCGTACGACCAGACCATGACGTGGAGCGGAACCCTGACCTATGTCTACGACCCGAAGTGGGACGGGCGCGACCACCCCGAGTGGAAGCTGCAGAGCGGCAGCCTGACCTGGAACTTCAAGAACACCTTCAACGGGTGCACCGCTTCCGGAGCCGTCACGACAGCCGGATTCGACAGCAGCGCGGACGCGCGCATCCTTTATCCGAGCTATCTGGACGGCGCGCCCTACGACTATGCGCTCGGGGCCATGCTGTCCGGGCCGAGTCGCATGCTTCCGATCAACTGCAACGGTCAGACCGGTGAATACCACCAGGAGATCTATCTCTCGACGGACTTCCAATCGACATCCAGCCTCTTCTCCTTCACCGGATCCCGCAGCGAGGCAGCCAACGCCCGCACCGAATCCTGGAACTTCACCGGCAGCGATCCCTTCGACTGGAAGATCACCTTTTCAGCACCCTGAGCGGGTCGGCTGAAACTCACCGCTGGTTGCGGAGGAAGACCTTCTCCAGACCGCGCAGTGTCAGAGCCGAGACGTAGTAGGTGAAGCAGTGTCATTCGTCGCTCACCAGTGAGG
>JASLDK010000152.1 GCA_030145945.1 Nocardioides sp. | reverse complement strand
AGCCGCGACGCCCAGCGTCAAGCAGGACATCGTGCTGCCGTACTCCTTCGCCTCCACCCCGACGCCGGCCATCACCGGCGCGGCGACTGCCGCCGTCGGGCTCCACGTGCCGTGCGCGGCAGTCAACGTCGCCCCGACGGCGGCAGTCGCCGCGCCGGTGATGGCCGGCGTCGGGGTGGAGGCGAAGGAGTACGGCAGCACGATGTCCTGCTTGACGCTGGGCGTCGCGGCTGACGGAGTCCACAGGGTCGCGGTGTCGCGGTCCGCGGCGCCGCCGAGGCAGCGCGAGAGGTGGCGGGGCGAGAACGCCGGGACACCCTGGTAGCTGTAGTCGTCGTAGAAGCAGACAGCGTATTCACGGGTGGTGTCGGTGAGCGACCACTTCATCCGCCCGAGCGCGTTGGTCAGGAGCGGACCGGCCTGGATCCCGTTGTCCCAGGCACCGCCACCGAGCGGTCGCGAGAAGACGTTGAAGCGAATGTTCTCGAGCGGGGTGCCGTCGGGCTGGACGGCCCGGGCGTAGCCGCCGCGCCAGTCCTGCACGGCCAGGTCGACGTTCGCCACCCCGCCGGCCGGGACCTGGACGGTCTGGTCTGCGGTCAGGAAGGGCTCCGCGTCGTACGGCTCGTCACCCTGGAGCCGAACCGTGCCCGGTGCGACCTTCTCGATCGTGAAGGCGCCGTTCGACGCCACCATGACCTCGAAGCTGTTCCAGTAGCCCCGCGCGTCGTTGCTCGCTCTCACACCGCCGTCCGGCCACGCGATGGCCACACCGTTCTTCTTGGCGGTGCCGACGATCCGGCCCCACCGATCAAGCGTCGCGTTCTGAGTGGTCGCTGCACTGACGACCTTGGTCACGTTCGGCTCCGGAGCGTAGGAATCGATGCACGCCGCGTCGGAGGCACCACACCTCACGCTGAACTGATAGGTGCCCACGTCCGGCAGGGTCAGCGAGTAGGCACCGCTCGACGTGGTCCACTGGCCGACGCGAGGCGCGAGCTCATGCCCGTCCGCGTCCATCATCTCGACCCATACGTCGGCGACCGGGACCGTCGTACCGCCGGCGTTGCCGCCGGTGATGGTGCCAGTGATGGCGATCGGGGTGGCCGCCTTGGCTCGGACGGTCAGTCCGGGCAGCACGGTGAGGGCGAGGAGGAGGCCAAGAAGCACCGGGATCAACCGTGCTGGCCGAGAAAGCAGACGCATGGCGCGATGATGACCGGGTCAAACCGTCACCAAACCATGGCTCCGGTCACACCAAAGCCGAACGGCCCGCCCCCGAGGGGGCGGACCGTTCAGATTGTCTCGTGACGGTCGCTGCGCGACCTCCTCGACGTGCAGTCAGGTGTCAGCCGCGCAGCAGGTTGCGCAGGACGTACTGCATGATGCCGCCGTTGCGGTAGTAGTTGGCCTCACCGGGGGTGTCGATGCGGACCACCGCGTCGAACTCGACACCCGAGTCGGTGGTGACCTTCACCGTCGACGGCGTGGTGCCGTCGTTGAGCTCGGTGATGCCGGCGATCGAGAACGTCTCCTCGCCGGACAGGCCCAGCGACTCGGCGTTCTGGCCCTCGGGGAACTGCAGCGGGATGACGCCCATGCCGATCAGGTTGGAGCGGTGGATCCGCTCGTAGCTCTCGGCGATGACCGCCTTGACACCGAGCAGCGAGGTGCCCTTCGCGGCCCAGTCCCGCGACGAGCCGGAGCCGTACTCCTTGCCGGCCAGGACGACCAGCGGGATGCCGGCGGCCTGGTAGTTGACGGAGGCGTCGTAGACCGTGGTCACCGGGGCATCAGCGACGGTGAAGTCGCGGGTGAAGCCACCCTCGGTGCCGGGCGCGATCTGGTTGCGCAGACGGATGTTGGCGAACGTGCCGCGGATCATGACCTCGTGGTTGCCTCGGCGCGAACCGTAGGAGTTGAAGTCGCGCGGAGCGACGCCGTTCTCCGTGAGGTACTTGCCGGCAGGCGAGTCGGCCTTAATCGAACCGGCCGGCGAGATGTGGTCGGTCGTGACCGAGTCGCCGAGCTTGAGCAGCACGCGGGCACCGTCGATGTCGGTGACAGGGAGCGGCTGGTCGGGCATGCCGTCGAAGTAGGGCGCCTTGCGGACGTACGTCGACGCCTCGTCCCAGGTGAAGGTGTTGCCCTCGGGGGTGGGCAGCGAGCGCCAGCGCTCGTCGCCCTTGAAGACGTCGGCGTACGACTCGGCGAACATGTCCGAGTTGATCGCGCCCCGGATGGTCTCCTCGACCTCGGCCGGGGAGGGCCAGATGTCCTTGAGGAAGACGTCGTTGCCGTCGGCGTCGGTGCCCAGGGCGTCGTTGAACAGGTCGACGTCCATGGAGCCGGCGAGGGCATAGGCGACGACCAGCGGCGGGGACGCGAGGTAGTTCATCTTGATGTCGGGGCTGATCCGGCCCTCGAAGTTCCGGTTGCCGGAGAGCACCGAGACGACGGCGAGGTCGTTCTCGTTGACGGCGGCCGAGACCTCGGGGATGAGCGGACCGGAGTTGCCGATGCAGGTGACGCAGCCGTAACCGACCAGGTTGAAGCCGAGCTTGTCGAGGTACGGCGTGAGGCCGGCCTTGTCGTAGTAGTCGGAGACGACCTGCGAACCGGGCGCGAGGGTGGTCTTGACCCACGGCTTGCGGGTCAGGCCCTTCTCGACGGCCTTCTTGGCCAGCAGAGCGGCGCCGATCATGACCGACGGGTTGGACGTGTTGGTGCACGAGGTGATCGAGGCGATCGTCACCGCACCGTGGTCGAGGGTGAACGTCGTACCGTCCTCGAGGGTGACCTCGACGGGGCTGGACGCCCGGCCACCGTCGGCGGGAGCCGCCGAGAGGTGGTTGCTCGGCGCCGGCGCACCGTTGCCCTGGTGGGGGTCGTGCGAAGGGGCGTCGGACGCCGGGAAGGACTCCTCGACGGCCTCGTCGTAGCCCTTCGCGTCCCCGGACTGTCCAGCCTCGCCGGCGTAGTCGACCAACGCGCCACGGAAGGACTGCTTGGCCTCGGAGACGAGGACGCGGTCCTGCGGGCGCTTCGGGCCGGCGATCGACGGAACGACGGTCGCGAGGTCGAGCTCGAGCTTCTCGGAGTAGCGCGGCTCGGCGGCCGGGTCGAGCCAGAGGCCCTGCTCCTTGGCGTACTTCTCGACGAGCGCGATCTGCTCCTCGGAGCGACCGGTCAGACGCAGGTAGCTGGTGGTCTCACCGTCGATCGGGAAGACGGCGATGGTCGAGCCGAACTCCGGCGACATGTTGCCGATGGTGGCGCGGTTGGCGAGCGGAAGGGCCGCGACGCCGGGGCCGTAGAACTCGACGAACTTGCCGACGACGCCGTGCTTGCGGACCATCTCGGTGATGGTCAGGACGAGGTCGGTGGCGGTCGAGCCCTCAGGCAGCTCGCCGGAGAGCTTGAAGCCGACCACGCGCGGGATGAGCATGGAGACCGGCTGGCCGAGCATCGCAGCCTCGGCCTCGATGCCGCCGACACCCCAGCCGACGACGCCGATGCCGTTGACCATGGTGGTGTGGGAGTCGGTGCCGACACAGGTGTCGGGGTAGGCCAGCAGCTCTCCGTCCACCTCCCGGGTGAAGACGGTGCGCGCCAGGTGCTCGATGTTGACCTGGTGGACGATGCCGGTGCCCGGCGGGACGACCTTGAAGTCGTCGAAGGCGCCCTGGCCCCACCGCAGGAACTGGTAGCGCTCGCGGTTGCGCTCGTACTCGATCTCGACGTTGCGCTGGAAGGCGTCGGCCGAGCCGAAGACGTCGGCCATCACCGAGTGGTCGATGACCATCTCGGCGGGCGCGAGCGGGTTGATCTTGGTGGCGTCGCCGCCGAGGTCGGCCATCGCCTCACGCATGGTGGCGAGGTCGACGACACAGGGCACACCGGTGAAGTCCTGCATGATCACGCGGGCCGGCGTGAACTGGATCTCCTTGTCAGGCTGGGCGTTCTCGTCCCAGCCGGCGAGGGCCTTGATGTCCTCGGCGGTGATGTCCGCGCCGTCCTCGGTGCGCAACAGGTTCTCGAGCAGCACCTTCAGGGAGAACGGGAGGCTGGACACGTCCAGGCCCTCACCGACCACCGCGTCGAGGCGGAAGATCTCGTAGGACTTGCCGTCCACGTCCAGGGTGCTCTTGGCGCCGAAACTGTTCTTGCTGGCCATCGGGGCTCCGTCCTCGTCGACTGATCGTTGTCGGTAGGTCTGCTCCTTGCATCCTGCCGCCGCTCACAGCGACTCGGATAGTGAGGCTGACCTAAGTTCTCTGGGATCTCCACAGGGGAATATCTCTTGACATCAAGATACACGATCGGGTGGCAGAACTCCACGACTCTCCGGGGCAGGCGCGTCGCTTCCACCGGCCGGCGAGGCACTCGGCGGAGCGTCCTCGGCGAACTGCGTGCAATAGAGCTGTTCGTAGCGTCCACCGGCGGCCAACAGCGCCGCGTGCGTGCCACGCTCGACGATCCGACCGTCCTCGACGACCACGATCAGGTCTGCCGCGCGGATGGTCGAGAGGCGGTGCGCGATCACCAACGCCGTACGACCGGCCAACGCCTCCCCCAGCGCCGCCTGCACCGCAGCCTCAGAGGTCGAGTCCAGGGATGCCGTCGCCTCGTCGAGGATCACCACCCGCGGCTGCTTGAGCAGGAGCCGGGCAATGGTGAGCCGCTGACGCTCACCGCCGGACAGCCGATAGCCGCGCTCCCCCACCACGGTGTCAAGCCCGTCGGGCAACGACCGCACCAGGTCAGCCAACCGCGCCCGCCCCAGCGCGTCCCACAGCTCCTGCTCGATCGCCTCCGGACGCGCGAGCAGCAGATTGCCGCGGATCGTGTCGTGGAACAGGTGACCGTCCTGGGTGACCATGCCGACCGCAGCCCGGATCGAGGCCGCCGTCAGGTCGCGAACGTCCACCCCTGCCAGGCGTACGGCGCCCGCGTCGACGTCGTACAGGCGGGAGACGAGTTGCGCGATGGCCGACTTCCCCGCGCCGGAGGAGCCGACGAGGGCGACGACCTGACCCGGCTCGGCGACCAACGAAATGCCGTGCAGGACCTCCTCCCCACCGCGGGTGTCGAGGGTGGCAACGGCTTCGAGGGAGGCGAGCGACACCTTGTCCGCCGAGGGATAGGCGAACCGGACGTCGTCGATCTCCACCGCAACCGGTCCGTCCGGCACCTCTCCGGCGCCGGGACGGTCGATGATCAGCGGCTCGAGGTCAAGCACCTCGAAGACTCGCTCGAAGCTGACCAGCGCGCTCATGACCTCGACGCGGGCGCTGGCCAACGCGGTGAGCGGCGCGTAGAGCCGGGTCAGCAGGAGGGAGAGCGCAACGACATCACCGGCGTCGAGGGTTCCGTCGAGAGCGAGCGACCCGCCGAGGCCGTAGACGACCGCGATCGCCAGTGCCGAGACCAGGGTGAGTGCGGTGACGAAGGTCGTCTGCACCATCGCCGTTCGTACGCCGATCTCGGCGACCCGCTGCGCCCGCGCCGCGAACTCGGCGGACTCCTGCTCAGGGCGGCCGAACAACTTCACCAACGTGGCGCCCGGCGCGGAGAAGCGTTCGGTCATCTGGTTGCCCATCGCCGCGTTGTGGTCGGCAGCCTCACGCTGGATGCCGGCGAGACGACCTCCCATCCGACGAGCGGGAACGACGAAGACCGGCAGCAGCACCAGCGCCAGCAGGGTCACCTGCCAGGAGATGCCGAGCATCACGACAAGGGTCAGGACGAGCGTGACCAGATTGCCGACGACGCCGGACAGCGTCTGGCTGAACGCTCGCTGCGCGCCGATCACGTCGTTGTTGAGCCGACTGACCAGCGCGCCGGTGCGCGTCCGGCTGAAGAACGCGATCGGCATCCGCTGCACGTGGTCGAAGACCGCGGTGCGCAGGTCGAGGATCAGTCCTTCACCGATCCTCGAGGAGAGCCACCGGGCGACGAGACCGAGCCCGGCGTCGAGGACGGCCAGGCCCGCGATCGCCAGCGCCAACCGGATGATCACGCTGCGGCTGTCTCCGGCGACGATCGCGTTGACGACGTGTCCGGCGAGCACGGGCGTCGCCACGGCGAGTCCCGCCGTCACGATGCTGAGCGCGACGAACCCGATCAGCTTGCTGCGGTGCGGTCGAGCGAATCGGAGGATCCGCTTCGCGGTCACCATGCTGAACGCCCGCTGCTCGTCCGGCCCGTGCATCCCCCGGTAGACCTGGTTCCAGGCGATCTGCTCCATGCTCATGGGGCAGACGTTAGAACCTCATGCCGACATGAGGTCGAGTCGAGGACCCGATCGCTGCTACAGCACGACGGTCGGCTTCACCCGGCTCGGCGTCCACACCCGCCGCTTGCGGGCGACGAGGGCGGCGAGCACGATCGCAC
>JASLDK010000146.1 GCA_030145945.1 Nocardioides sp. | reverse complement strand
CTCGCTCACTTCAAGATCCCGCGCTACGTGCTGCTCGTCGAGGAGTTCCCGATGACCGTCACCGGCAAGATCCGCAAGGTCGAGATGCGGGAGAAGTCGACGGAGCTCCTCGGCCTCTGAGCCTTCGCATCCGGCCCCTGCCCGGGGCGGCGTGACCCAGACCACCCTCCTGTCGTTACTCGTGAGTACACGACCGGGAGGGGAGCCCCGCATGTTCGACCACACCCTGCGCCGCCGACTGAGCGCCGCCATCCTGAGCACCGCTGTCGCCGCCGCGATCGCCGTTCCTGTCGCGAGCGACGCCCTCGGTACGACGACCGCTCGGTCGGCTGCGAGTGCCTCGTCCGCCGCGGCGTCAGCGTCGGCGGGCGGGATGACCGCCAAGCCGAAGAAGGCCAAGAGCTGCCGGAAGTTGGCGACCAAGAAGGCGCGCAAGAAGTGCCGGGCCAAGAGGCATGCTGCGGCCACAGCCGGCGCCAGCGCTCCGGGCGTCACCGGAGCGGCGGGCACCCCGACGACCCCGACAACGCCGGGCACCACTCCCACGGGCCCGACGACGCCATGGACCGCGCGCGGCGAGGACTACGCCAAGACCGTCACGATCTCGGACCTCAAGATCCCGATGGACGACGGCGTCGTCCTGCGCGGTGACCTCACGGTGCCCGTCGGCCCTGACGGCAAGGCCGTGACCACGCCGCTGCCCGTCATCGTGACGATCACGGCCTACAACAAGTCAGCCATGACCAGCCCGATCGGTGCGATGCTGGCTGGCGCGAGCCCGACGTACCTGGTGAAGCGTGGCTATGCCCAGCTCACCGTCGACGCCCGCGGCACCGGCAGCTCGCCCGGCACATGGGCAGCCTTCAGCGCCCGTGAGGGCAAGGATGCCGGCAAGGTCGTCGAATGGGCGGCCAGCCAGACGTGGAGCAACGGCAGCGTCGGCATGACGGGCCCGTCCTACATGGGCATCTCCCAGCTCTTCGCCGCCGGCCAGCACCCCAAGGGTCTCAAGGCGATCTTCCCGCAGGTCCCCGCGGCTGACGTCTATCGCGATGTCGTCGCGTCCGGCGGCCAGATCGACGTCGGCTTCATCCCGTTGTGGATGGGCTTGGTGACGGGCACCGGCATCATCCCGCCGGCGTACACGGCAACCGACCCGGCCAGTGGACTCGGAGCGCTGACCGATCACCTGATGGGCCTGCTCGGCTTCACCGCGCCGATGATGGTCAACGCGCTGCTCGACGGCGAGCCGGCGTACGACGGACCGTTCTATGCCGAGCGCTCGCCGATCAACGTGCTCGACGACGTCACGGTCCCGACCTTCCTGGTCGGTGGCGAGTTCGACCTCTTCCAGCGTGGAACCGGTCTCGACTTCGAGAAGCTCCAGAACAACGGAGCCCCCGTCAAGATGATCCTCGGCCCGTGGGACCACCTGCAGGGATCCTCAGGTGCCGACATCGGTCTGGCTGGCCACGGCTCCCTGGCCGAGTTGCAGCTGCGGTGGTTCGACCACTACCTCAAGGGCCAGGACACCCAGCTCGATGCGATCCCCGCACTGACCTACTACGAGCAGGGTTCGGGTGCATGGGTCCACGCCAACAAGTGGATCGACGCCGACCTCCATGCCCGCAGTTTCGCGCTGTCCGGCACTTCCATGGTCGGGGGCAAGGCCGGCGTCCTCGCCACTGGTACGCCGACCGCGGGGACGTCGATGGTCCCGGCGATCCCGGTGACGGGCCTGTGCACGCGTTCGGCCAACCAGTGGACGGCCGGCCTGCCGAACATGCTGTTGAAGGACATGCCGTGCTTCAAGGACAACAAGCTCAACGACTACGGCGGCCTCACCTTCGACACCGGCCCGCTGACCGAGAAGGTCAGGTTCCAGGGGCCGCTCAACGCACGCCTCTACGTCTCGACGCCGACCGGCGACGGCATGCTGTCGGTCGCGGTCGAGGACGTCGCCCCCGACGGGACGGTCAGCCGGATCACCGGCGGTTGGCAGACGATCGCCCACCGCGCGCTCGACGAGTCGAAGTCCCGCTACCTCGACGGCAAGCTGTTGCAGGCCTACCACCCCTACACGAAGGCGGCGAAGAAGAGTCTTCCTGCTGGCGCGGTGGCTCCTGTCGACGTGGAGATCTTCCCCACGGGTGCAGTGATCCTGCCCGGTCACAAGCTGCGGATCGCCGTGCAGGCCTTCGACGTCCCGCACCTGCTGTCCCCGGTCACCGACCTGTTGCCGCAGCTGGCGCCGCTCACCCTCCGCACCGGTCCGTCGTACCCGTCCGAGTTGACCATGGCGGTGCGTCCCTGAGCTGAGGACGTTTACCTTCGCTGGGGCGGGGAAGGCAGAGACCGTCCCTGTTGCGACCGGTCCCGGGGGCGAACTTCCCCATGTCGGGCCGGTCAGCAGAATGAAGGAGTCCCCATGCGTAGGTTCGCGTCATTCGGCGTCGCCGCGGTCAGTGCGATCGCCCTCGCCACGCCGGCCCTGACGGCACCCGCCACCGCAGCCCCGGCGTCCAGCTCGGTCGCCGCGTCTCAGGTCGTGGCCGCGAAGGCGATGGCCAAGGGCAAGAAGTTCAAGATCAAGAAGTCGCAGCCGGGCGTGCAGCCGGGCATCGCCAAGATGCAGTTGTCCGTCAAGGGCCTGTCCGGCAAGGGCAAGGTCAAGTTCAAGATCGCCGGCAGCAACGGCGTTGCGTTCACGGGCAAGGCCAAGGTCAAGAAGGGCAAGGCGAAGTACAACGTCCCCGCTCTGGGCACCGCGACCTATGCAGTCAAGGCGTCCTACAAGGGCCGCAAGGGCAAGACCACGTTCGAGGTCTATGACTCGGCCATGACGCTCAGCACCACGAACGTCACCTGTGACATCAGCACCTACGCCTCGAGCACGCCGCTGTCGGGCAGCGTCAAGTACAAGGGCGGTGCTCCGGCCACCGGCTATGTCGACTTCTACAAGGACGGCAACGTCTCCGGCGGCAGCCAGTCGCCGTCATTCCTCGGATTCGTCAGCTTCAACCCGCCGGGTTCTGGCCAGTTCAACGCCAAGACGGACTTCTGCCGCCAGATCACGTCGGGCACCGGTCTCGCTGGGGGCAAGTTGGCTCCGCTGGGTGTGGGCACCTACAACTTCCAGGCCTACTTCACCCCCACCCCGTCCTATGCCGAGTACATCTCGTCGAACTTCATCACGGTGACCGTCGTTCCCTGATCGACATCTCCGTACGACGAACGGCCTGGTCCCTCTCGGGGGATCAGGCCGTTCGGCCGTTTCACAGTGCGCCGGATCGACGCGAGAGGGTGCTTGCCAGAGCCGTGGCCGCGGCCCGGACGGCGTTCTGGTGCGCCTCGGGGCGGAATCGGCCGACGGGGCCGGTGACGCTGATCGCGGCCAGGGCACTCGAGCCGTCCGTGTCGAGGACGGGTGCGGCCACGCAGAGCAGGCCGGGTGTGGACTCCTCCCGCTCGAAGCCGACCCCGGTGTCGAGGATCCGGGCCAGTTGTTGTTCGAGCAGCCCCGGCGCCACCACCGTGTGCGGCGTACGACGTTCGAGCGGGCCGCCCAGGACGGACGCCTGCACCGAAGGGTCGGCGTGGGCGAGCAGGACCTTGCCGAGGGCGGTGCAGTGCATCGGCATCCGGCCACCCGCCCGTGACGGGCTGCGGGCCTGGCGATGGCCGCCGATCTTGGCGACGTAGACGACCTCGCGGCCATCGCGGACGCCGAGGTGCACGGTCTCATGGGTGCGTTCGTAGAGGTCCTGCAGGAAGGGCATCGCCACCTCCAGCAGGGTGCGTTCGGTGGCAGCTCGCATGCCGAGCTCGAAGAGGCCGCCGGCCAGGCGGTAGCCGTGCGGCGTCTTCTCCAGCAGCCGGTGCTGGACCAGCTCGGCCGCTACGCGATGCACCGTCGCCTTGGGCATCCCGGTCCGGCGGACCAACTCGGCGAGGGGGAGCAGCCGGTCGTCGGCGCCGAAGGCGCGCAGGATTGCGACGGCCTTGCCGAGGACGGTGTCCAGCCCCCCGTCGACCCCCTGCTCTGCCACGCCGTTCAGCGTACCGCTGAGTGGAACGCTGTCGTGGCTCTGTGGGACCAGGAGCCCGACACTGATGCCATGACCCAGACCGCCCCCGCGAGCCCCGGAACGGACGAAGCCGTCCGTGCCGCCGCGCAGCGCCTGCACACGGCGCTGACCGACAACCAGCCGTGTGCCCCCATCCGTGACCTGATCGGTGATCGCGACATCAACCTCGCCTACGCCGTGCAGCAGCAGCTGAACGCGCACCGCCTCGATGCAGGTGCGACCGTCGTCGGCCGCAAGATCGGCGCCACCTCCGAGGCCGTGCAGAAGCAGCTCGGCGTCGACACCCCTGACCTGGGTGTGCTCTTCGACGACATGGCGTACGACGCCGACGCACCCGTCGACATCAGCGGCCTGCTGCAACCCAAGGTGGAGGGCGAGATCGCGTTCGTCCTCAAGGAGGACCTGGCCGACGGCGACCTCGAGCTCGACCAGGTCGCGGACTCCGTCGACTACGCCGTCGCCGCGATCGAGATCTGCGACAGCCGGATCGAGGCCTGGGACATCAGCTTCGCCGACACCGTCGCCGACAACGCCTCGGCAGGCGGCTACGTGCTGGGCACCGAGCGGCGCACTCTCGCCGACGGGTTCGTCCCCAAGGACGCCGCGATGACCATGACCGTCACCGGCCAGGACGACTCGGTCGGCACCGGCGCCGCGTCTCTCGGCGATCCGCTCGTCGCGCTGCAGTGGCTGGCCCGCCAGGCCCGCGACCTCGGCGACCCGCTGCGCGCGGGCCAGGTCGTGCTCTCCGGCGCGCTCGGCCCGATGCGTCCTGCTGCCCCCGGCGCCCACGTCGAGCTGGCCATCGACGGCCTCGGCACCATCTCGATCAGCTTCAGCTCCCAGGAGGACTCATGAGCAAGACCAAGGCCGCGATCATCGGATCCGGCAACATCGGCACGGACCTGATGATCAAGATCATCCAGACCGCGCAGCACGTCGAGATGGGCGCACTGATCGGCATCGACGCCGACTCCGACGGGCTGGCACGCGCCCGCGACCTCGGCGTACCGACCTCCCACGAGGGGGTCGAGGGCCTGATCGCGATGCCGGAGTTCGCCGACATCGACATCGTCTTCGACGCCACCTCGGCCAAGGCACACGTCCACAACGACAGCCTGCTGCGCCCCCTCGGCAAGCGGCTGATCGACCTGACGCCCGCCGCCATCGGCCCCTACGTCATCCCGGCCGTCAACATCGACGACCACCTCGACGCCGAGAACGTCAACATGGTCACCTGCGGCGGCCAGGCCACCATCCCGATCGTCGCGGCCATCTCCCGTGTCGTTCCGGTGGAGTACGCCGAGATCGTCGCGTCCATCTCCTCGAAGTCCGCCGGTCCCGGCACCCGCGCGAACATCGACGAGTTCACCGAGACCACGTCGGGTGCGATCGCGGCCGTCGGCGGCGCCAAGCGCGGCAAGGCCGTCATCATCCTCAACCCGGCCGAGCCGCCGCTGATGATGCGCGACACCGTCTTCGCCCTCGTCCACGCGCCCGACCCGACCGTCCACGACGAGATCCGTGCCAGCGTGGAGAAGATGGTCGCCGACGTGGCCGCCTACGTCCCGGGCTACAAGCTGGTCCAGAAGGTCCAGATCGCCGAGATCCCCGCGGATCAGCCGGTCGAGACGCTGCTCGAGCCCGGCTCGGAGCGCCCGACCCATCAGGTCTCGGTGTTCCTCCAGGTCACCGGCGCGGGCCACTACCTTCCGGCGTACGCCGGCAACCTCGACATCATGACCTCGGCCGGCCTGCAGGTCGCCGAGCGCATCGCGGCAGCAAAGGCGGCACAGGCATGAGCGACCAGACCAGGATCTTCGTCCAGGACGTCACCCTGCGCGACGGGATG
>JASLDK010000125.1 GCA_030145945.1 Nocardioides sp. | reverse complement strand
CCTGCTCGACAACACCCACACCACCGTCTACCAGTCCAACGCGGACTACATGCAGGCCGACAAGCGCGGAGCCAGCCGGTTCTGAGCACGACCACACAGGATCGGAGGGGCCGACGACATCGTCGGCCCCTCCGATCCTGTGTGTCTGGGATGATGCGGTTCCAGTCTCTCGGGAAGGGGTGAACAGATGGCCGCCGGTGGTGCTGTCGCATCCGGTCTGGTTCGGGTCACGGTCATGTCCGGCACGCGCCGCGTCGATCTCGTGCTTCCCGGCGCGCTCCCTGTCGCCGAGTTGCTGCCCGAGCTCGCCCGCAGTGTGGGGTTGCTCGATCCGGCAACCGTCCACGGCGGCTATCGGGTCGGGACCTCCGAAGGACGCAGGCTCGCGCTCGACACCGGTCTGACCATGCAGGGCGTCGAGGACGGTGGTCTGCTCACCGTCACCGCCGGCGTCGACGACCCACCTCCTCGGGTCTATGACGACGTGGTCGAGGCGATGACCGACGTCGTCGAGCACGACCTCGAGCCGTGGCGTCCCGCCGCGGGCCGGCGTACCGCCCTGATCGCGGCGGGTCTCTTCCTCGCCCTCGGTGCCTCGGCGCTGTTGGTCCAGCGCGGCTCGGACATCGCTGCAGCGACCACCGCGCTGGTCGCGCTCGCCCTCTGCGCGGGCGCCATCGTCCTTTCCCGGGCCCAGCACGAGCCGGAGGCCGCCGTCGGTGTGGCCTGGCTGGGTGCCGGGTACGCCGCGGCCGCGGGCGTGATGTTCACCGCTCGGGACGCCGAGTGGTTCGGCGATCCGCTCGCCGCGGCCGGTGCCGGTGCGCTGTTCGCGGGCGTCGTGTGTCTGGTCGGTCTCGGTCCGGGTCGGACGCTGGCCTTCCCGCCGATGGCGGTCGGTGCGCTCGGGCTCGGAGCCGGTCTCTACCTGCGCTCGTCCTCCCACGGACTGGCTCCAGCGCCGCTCCTCACGACCGTGCTGACGCTGATCATCCTCGCCGGCAGCGTGTTCCCGTGGCTGGCGCTGGGGGCCACCGCGACCAGGGTCGGCCAGCTCTACTCGCCCGCCGACATCACCGCCGAACCCGACGAGATCGAGCGTGCGCAGGTCTCCTCGGATGCACATGTCGCCCACGAGATCCTGTTGGCGATCAGTGGCACCGTCGGCCTGATCCTCGTGCTGGTTTCGCCCTTGGCGGTGAGCCTCGGCGTCACCGGAACCCTGCTCGCCGTCGATGCCTGCGTGATCGTGGTCCTGCGCACTCGCCAATACCGCACCGGCAGTGAGGTCCTGGTCGGGCTGGCGTCCGGGATCGCGGGCTTCGGGGTCTCTGCGCTCGCGGTCCTCGCCCTGCACCCGGACTGGCGCCCCACGCTCGCGGTCGTCCTCGCTGTGATCGGTGCTGTGCTGTTGGCGGTCACGTTGATGCCATCCGCCCCGTCCGTGCGACGTGGCCGATTCGGGGACGTCCTCGAATCCGTTGCCCTGCTGACGTTGCTGCCGTTGTTGGTGGTCGCGACCGGTCTGTTCGACCAGATCCGCACCTGGGTGGGCTGATGGCGACGAAGAAGGACCTCGTCGAGGCGCATGCGTTCAGTCGTCGGCGACTCGTCACCGCGTTCGTGTCAGGCGCACCGGGCGGTCGGGAGGTGGAGCCCGCGCGTCCCGGCCGGATGATCGTGGGAGGCATTGCCCTTGCAGTCCTGCTGACAGCCGGTGCCGCGATCGCCGGAGCCCTGTCCGACCGTGCCGAGGTGGACTGGAAGCAACCGGGTCTGGTCGCCGACAACCGCGGCGCGCTCTATGTGATCCTCGAGAAGGACGCGGTGCCGGGCGTTCCCAACGTGCGTCCGATCATCAACGTCACCTCCGCGCAGTTGATCCTCGGACCCGACTTCAAGGCACGCAAGGTCCCCCAGAAGGAGATCGCCGACGAGCGCAAGGGGCCCTCGATCGGCATCCTCAACGCTCCGGCGACGGTGCCCTCGACCGGGCAGTTGATCGAGTCCGGCTGGACGTCCTGCACCGGCACCGACCTCGGTATGCAGACGACCATCGACAAGGACGCACGCACCACGCCCACCCCCGACAGGGGCTTCGTGGTCCAGGCGGCCACGACGGGAGAGGTGTTCCTCGTCGCGGAGGCGGACGTGGACGGCATGCCGCGCCGTGCCTACCGGTTCCGCCTGCCTGCCTCCAACGACGGGCTCTACAACGACCTCGGGATCTCGCCCATCGACCGGATCACCGTGCCCGATGCCTGGCTCGAGCTGTTCCCGCAGGGTGACTCGCTCGACGCCGAGGGTCTCGGAATCCCGGGTTGGGGCAAGCCTGCCCGGTTGGCGGGCTACGACGGCGCGCTGGTGGGTGACCGGATCGAACGCGGCAACCGCACCTATGCGATCACCCGCGCGGGAATGCTCGAGCTGTCGCCGTTCGCACTGGCCGTGGTGAGCAACACGTCCCTGGGTGAGCGGGAATCCCAGTTGGTGACCGGTGGCGACGGCGCGCCGTTCACGATCGCCAAGCCTGTGGCGTCGGCCCGGGAGAATTGGCCGTCCGCGTTGCTGGCCGACTCCCTCCCCGCCACCGAGCAGGCCTGCGCGCGTCTGGTCACCGGGAAGGCGCTGGCGCCCGCGGTCCGCCTCGCCACGGCGCCCACGGGCGCGGCCAGCGCCTCCGGCGTCGCGTCCGGCGATCGGGAGGTGACGGTGGCATCCGGTCACGGGGCCGTCGTCAATTCAGCGGACTGGGGCACCAGCAAGGGCGGTTCCCTGCACCTGATCGACGACCGCGGATACAGCTACCCGATCGCCAGTGCCGAGGACCGCGCCCAACTCGGGTACGCCGACATCCCCGACCTGGTGGTCCCCGACGTGTGGAACAAGCTGTTCGAGGCCGGCCCCGAGCTGTCACAGGACGCCGCCCTCTGTCCGCCGTCGAAGGATCGGTCGTGCGGCTGAATCGCTCTCCGTGGACGGCCGCGCTCGTCGTGTCGGCCTCGGCGATCCTTGCGACGTCCGCGCCGGTGCTGGTTGCTGGTGGTGCCGCAGCTGCTGTCGTCGTACCCGATGCCCCGCAGGGCCCTGAGTGCATGGACACGGCGCTCGACTCGGCGGGTCCGCACACGGTCAAGGGTGACAACGTGGCGAACGCCATCCTGCACGTCGCCCAGGCGCAGGCCCTGGCCCGCAAGGACGGCGCGGAGCCCGGGCGCGGGGTGCGGATCGTCGTCGTGGACAGCGGGATCGGCGGCTACGACGGCACACCCGCCGACCTGCCGTCGGGGCACGGGACCGCGGTCGCCGGCATCCTCAAGGGAGCGGACCAGACCGAGCCGACCGCGGTCGAGGTAGGGATCGCGCCGGCCGTGACGCTGGAGGACGCGCCGTTCTACCAGGTGCCGGTCAAGCAGCAGGAGGGCGACGTCGTCCCCACCTCCTCAGGCCTGGCCGGGCGGCTCGCGACCATCCCCGGTCCCGGCAAGGGCGATCATCTGATCGTGCTGGTGCCCACGCAGGTGGCCCGCTCGTCGGAGCTGGTCGCCCAGGTCGATCGGCTGACCCAGGCCGGTGCGCTGGTGATCGCGGCCTCGGGAGATCGGCCGCGATCCGACGAAGAGTTCCCGTCCGGATATGCCGGGGAGTCCAGGAAGGGCGAGGACACCGCCGACCTGGTGTGGCCGGCAGCGCACCCCGCGGTCATCGGCGTCGGCGTCTCGACCCCGGGTTCGCGCGGCGCGGTGTTGCGGAGTTCGGCGATCGACCTCGCCGCTCCGGGCGTCGGTGCAGTGTCGCGAGCCCGCAATGGCGCCTGGTGCGTGCTGTCCTCACCCTCGACGGCCTGGGCGGCAGCCGAGGTGGCCGGGGTCGCGGCCCTCGCCTGGTCCCTGCACCCTGACGAGGACGCCACTGTCCTGCGGACCCGTCTGGAGCAGACCGCCAGTGGCAATGGCGGCCAGTCCAGTCCGCTCATCGGCTTCGGCGTGGTCCAACCCGTCGAGGCGATCCAGCGCGACGTGGCCGAGATGGGCACGGCCCAACAGGAACGCGTGCGTCCCGCTCGAGCCCCCCGCCCCCGGGCGGACGTGCTGGCCGGAGCCCGTCATGACGCCGTCTGGTGGGGCCTCGGCGGCGCCAGCGCCCTCGTCATCCTCCTGGTGCTGCGCCCGCTGTTCGCCCGCCGCCGTCCGGACCAACGCTGAGTCCAACGCCGAAGGGCGCCCCCCAAGAAGGTCGGCGCCCATCGGTGACGATGGCGGAGCTGGGGGGATTCGAACCCCCGAGGGCTGTTAACCCAACCCGCTTTCCAAGCGAGCGCCATAGGCCACTAGGCGACAGCTCCGGGGAGGACGTTACCGGCAGATGGACGGCTGGCGGGAATCGGCATCCCTCGATCCCGGATTCCGGGTGGATCGAGCGATCATCTAGGGTTGGGGCAACCCCCCACGTGGCGGTATCTCACCCAACTCCCCCAGGGCCGGAAGGCAGCAAGGGTAAGTGAGCTCTATCGGGTACGTGGGGGGCCTTTGCATTCGTACGCCGGGCGCGCGGAGCGCTGTCGGGGGTTCTGGTTAGTGTTCACACGTGGACTCCCCGCTCGCGCTCTATCGCCGCTACCGGCCCGAGACCTTCGCCGAGGTCATCGGGCAGGAGCACGTCACCGAGCCGCTGCGGGCGGCGCTGGCGGGCAACCGGGTCAACCACGCCTATCTGTTCTCCGGTCCGCGGGGGTGCGGCAAGACGACGAGTGCGCGCATCCTGGCGCGCGCTCTCAACTGCGAACGGGCACCGATCGCCGACCCGTGCGGTGAGTGCGAGAGCTGCCGCGACCTGGCCCGCAACGGGCCCGGGTCCATCGACGTGATCGAGATCGATGCTGCTTCACACGGTGGTGTGGACGACGCGCGTGACCTGCGCGAGAAGGCGTTCTTCGCGCCGGTGAAGAGCCGCTACAAGGTCTACATCATCGACGAGGCCCACATGGTCACCACGCAGGGCTTCAACGCCCTGCTCAAGCTCGTCGAGGAACCGCCGCCCCACCTGCGGTTCATCTTCGCGACCACCGAGCCGGAGAAGGTCATCCCGACCATCCGCTCACGCACGCACCACTACCCGTTCCGGCTGATCCCGCCGCGGCTGTTGACGACGTACCTCACCGAGCTCTGTGACCGCGAGGGCGTCTCGATCGAGCCCGCCGCGCTGCCGTTGGTGGTGCGCGCGGGCGCTGGCTCGGCGCGCGACACGCTCTCCGTGCTCGACCAACTGCTCGGCGGTGCCGGTCCGCAGGGTGTCACCTACGAGCTGGCCAGCGGGCTGCTCGGCTACACGCCTGACACGTTGCTGGACGACGTGGTCTCGGCGTTCGCCGCCGGTGACGGATCGTCGGTGTTCGGTGTCGTCGACAAGGTGATCGAGACCGGGCAGGACCCGCGTCGATTCACCGAGGACCTGCTGCGTCGACTGCGCGACCTCGTGATCATCTCCGCGGTCCCCGATGCAGCCGCCTCGGGTCTCCTCGACCTGTCCGGCGACCAGGCCGACCGCCTCGTCACCCAGGCGGCAGCCTTCGGTCGCGCCGAGCTCACCCGCGCTGCCGACCTGGTTGCCGCCGGGCTCACGGACATGCGCGGAGCCACCGCGCCCCGCCTGCTGCTCGAGCTGATCTGCGCGCGGATCCTGCTCCCCGCCGCCGACCACACCGCCGAAGGCGTGATGGCGCGTCTGGACCGGCTGGAGCGTCGCGCCTCCATCAGCGGGGCGACCTCCGCCGAGGCCGCGCCCGCCCCGGCGCCCGCCGCCGCACCCGCCCAGGACCGGCCGGTGCCGTCACGCGCGGAGCGCGCCGCCCCCGAACGCGTGGACGTCGAGGAGGTCGCGCAGCGACCGTCACGAGACGCCCATCCCGGCCCTGCACCGCACCCGGCCCAGGCCGCGGAGCAGTCCCCGGAGCCGGCCCCGGCTCAGCCCGCGAGCATCCCGGCTTCATCGGACGAACCGGTCGGATGGCAGGCCTCTGCGCCGGAGCGCCGCACCCCGGACGTCGAGGAGGTCGCGCAGCGACCGTCACGAGACGCCCTGCCCTCCGCGCCGCCAGCGGCCGCGCCTGCCGGCAGCAGTGGCCTCACGCTCGTCGACATCCGACGGCTGTGGCCCTCGGTCATCGACCGCGTGAAGGCGGTCAAACGGGTCACCTGGATCCACCTGGCCCAGAACTCCCAGGTCGTGGCCTTCAACGGCAACGTGATCAGCCTCGGATTCCAGGCCGACGGGCCGCGGCGATCCTTCGAGTCCGGCGGGCACGCCGAGATCGTGCAGCAGGCCGTGATCGACGAGATCGGTGCCGCGGTGCGGATCGATGCCATCGTCGACCCCGCCGCCAACCCGGGAGCGGCCGTTCCGCCGCCCCCCATGTCGTCAGCCTCTGCGCCCCAGCCGACGGCGCCTGCTCCAACGGCGCCTGCTCCAACGGCAGAGGCCGCCCCGCCCGTGTCATCACAGGACGGTTGGCCCGATGTCGTCGCGCCGCCGCAGCCCGCCCCGGCCCACAACGGCGGCGCGGGCTCGGCGACGGGCCCCGCGGGCGGCGTACCCCTTGACCCGCCGCCGTGGGCGACCGAGCCCCCGCCCGGCGATGGACCGCCGGAGCCCGACGTCGAGCCCGGTGCGCGCCGCCAACGCATCGCCGACATCCAGGCCCAGGCCCAGTCGGTCTCCGAGGCACCGCCCGAGGACCCAGACCTGGCCGTCGATCTCAACGACCGGGAGGTCGATGCGGAGTCCAGCGCCGACCTGCTCGCCCGCGAGCTCGGTGCGCAGATCATCGAAGAGATCCCGCGCGGCGGCTGAGTCCGACTGCGCCCGCCACGACTGCCCAGACCCGACACAGAGACGAGAAACACGATGAGCCAGAACCCGTTCGACGCGATGACCGGCGGCGCCGGAGGCTTCGACCTCGGCGGTCTGCTGCAGCAGGCGCAGCAGATGCAGGAGCAACTGCAGGAGGCCCAGCAGCGGCTCGCCGACACGACCGTCGAGGGCAGCGTCGCTGGGGGAGCGGTCACCGTGAGCGTCACCGGCGCAGGCGAACTGACCGCCGTCGCGATCAGCCCTGAAGCGATCGACGGCACCGACGCCGAAGCGCTGGCTGACCTCGGCGACCTCGTCGTGGCCGCCTTCCGTGACGCCCGCACCCGGATCGACGCCCTCGCCGCGGAGAGTCTCGGCCCGCTGGCCGGCGGCCTTCCTGACATGGGCGACCTGGGCGGCCTCCTCGGCGGTCAGGGCGGTCAGACGCCCGGTCAGCTCGGCTTCTGATCCGTCCCACCGCAGCGAAGGACACAAAGCGTTGTACGAAGGCGTCGTCCAGGACCTCATCGACGAACTCGGGCGGCTGCCCGGGGTCGGTCCGAAGAGCGCCCAGCGGATCGCGTTCCACCTGCTCCAGGCCGACCCGGTCGACGTACGCCGCCTTGCCGACGTGCTGATCGAGGTCAAGGAGAAGGTGAAGTTCTGCAGCATCTGCTTCAACGTCGCCGAGGACGACCAGTGCCGGATCTGCCGCGACCCGCGGCGCGACCCGAGCGTCCTGTGCGTCGTGGAGGAATACAAGGACGTCGTCGCGATCGAGCGGACCCGTGAGTTCCGCGGCCGCTATCACGTGCTGGGCGGGGCGATCTCGCCCATCGACGGCATCGGGCCCGAGCAGCTCCACATCCGTGAGCTGCTCACCCGACTCGGTGACGAGACGGTCGAGGAGGTGATCCTGGCCACCGATCCGAACCTCGAGGGCGAGGCCACCGCGACCTATCTGACGCGCATGCTGGGACCGTTGGGGTTGCGCGTGACGCGTTTGGCCAGTGGACTTCCGGTGGGAGGTGACCTGGAGTACGCCGACGAGGTCACCCTGGGTCGGGCATTCGTGGGAAGGCAGAAGGCGACATGAGTGGGATCACCAGCAACACCAACGGCACCGGGGACCAGCTCCCCGGACTGGTTGCGCTCGAGGCGCTGATCGCCGTCGAGACCGAGACCGTGCGTCTCGCCGACGACATCGCCGCCTCGGTGCGTTCCTTCCTCGACGGCCTCCGGGTGGTCGCGGCACAGGCGACGGGCGGGCAGGCGGTCTCCCTGCTTCTGCTGCAGATCGGCCAGATCGCGCTCACCGGTGCGCGTCTGGGCGTGCACCGCGACTTCGCGCCGCGTGACGAGTACCAGCCCGACGACGGTCCCGACCCCGACCTCGACGAACTGCGGATGCAGCTCGCCGCGCTGCTCGGCGACCTCGACACCTACAGCTACGTCTTCGACCCCTACGACCCCGAGGTGGTCGAGGGGCTGCTGTCCGACGACCTGACCAGCATCGCGGCAGACCTCGCCGTCGGCGTACGCCACCATGACGCCGGCGACGTCGAGGAGGCGTTGTGGTGGTGGCAGTTCTCCTATGTCTCGTCGTGGGGCGCGTTGGCCGGCTCGGCGATGAAGGCCCTCCTGTCGGTGGTGGCGCACGACCGCCTCGACGTCGACCTCGACACCACACAGGAACTGGCGCTCGTGGAGGCAGCCGCCGCGGCGCTGGACCGCGGCGAAATCAACTAGCGCTCTCTCGTAGAATCGGGGCGTACCTTCCCCCGATCGCCAGGAGTGAGCCCCCGTGGGCATTGTCGTGCAGAAGTACGGCGGCTCGTCCGTCGCTGATGCGGCCGGCGTCAAGCGCGTGGCACAACGCATCGTCAACACGAAGAAGGCCGGCCACGAGGTCGTTGTCGTCGTCTCGGCGATGGGGGACACGACCGATGAGCTGATCGACCTCGCCAACGAGGTCTCGCCCCTGCCGCCGGCCCGTGAGCTCGACATGCTGCTGACCGCCGGCGAGCGGATCTCGATGGCCGTGCTCGCCATGGCGATCCAGAACCTCGGTCACGAGGCGCGTTCGTTCACCGGCTCGCAGGCGGGCGTCATCACCGACGCTGCCCACGGGAGGGCGAAGATCATCGACGTGACGCCGGGCCGGCTCGAGGCCGCCATCGCCGAGGGCGCGATCGCGATCGTCGCCGGCTTCCAGGGCGTGTCGCAGACCACCAAGGACATCACCACGCTCGGTCGCGGCGGCTCGGACACGACCGCTGTCGCGCTCGCTGTCGCGCTCAAGGCCGACGTCTGCGAGATCTACTCCGACGTCGACGGCATCTTCACCGCTGACCCACGCATCGAGCCGACCGCACGCAAGGTCCCGCGGATCTCGTACGAGGAGACCCTCGAGATGGCCGCGCAGGGAGCCAAGATCCTGCACCTGCGGTGTGTGGAATACGCCCGCCGCTACGACATGCCCATTCACGTCCGCTCGTCCTTCTCCGAGAAGGAGGGCACCTGGGTCGTCAAGGCCGAGGATGTAGTTCTTGAGGAGAACTCGATGGAAGCCGCGATCATCACCGGTGTCGCCCACGACCGCAGCCAGGCCAAGATCACCATCGTCGGAGTCCCCGACAAGCCGGGCGAGGCCGCTGCGATCTTCCGCGCCGTCGCTGACGCTCAGATCAACCTGGACATGATCGTCCAGAACGTCTCGGCCGCCGCGACGAACCTGACTGACATCTCCTTCACCCTGCCGCGTGGCGAGGGACAGACCGCGATGAACGCTCTCTCGCGTCTGCAGGAGAGCGTCGGATTCCGCTCCCTGCAGTACGACGACAGCGTCGGCAAGGTGTCGATCGTCGGCGCCGGCATGAGTTCCTCCCCGGGCATCTCGGCCCGCTTCTTCGAGGCGCTGTCCGAGGCCGGCGTCAACATCCAGGTGATCTCCACCTCGGAGATCCGCGTCTCGGTCGTCGTGTCCGAGACCCAGGTCGAGGCCGCTGTCAACGCGGCCCACGCTGCCTTTGACCTCGGCTCGGACGAGATCGAGGCCGTTGTCTACGGAGGTACAGGTCGATGAGCGTCAACATCGGAATCGTCGGCGCGACCGGTCAGGTCGGCGTGGCCATGCGGCAGATCCTGGAGGAGCGGAACTTCCCCGCAGACCAGGTCCGCTTCTTCGCCTCGGCCCGCTCCGCCGGCAAGGTGCTGCTCTTCCAGGGCAAGGACGTCGTCGTCGAGGACGTCGCCACTGCCGACCCGAGCGGGCTCGACATCGCGCTGTTCTCGGCCGGCGCGACCACGTCGCGTGCCCAGGCGCAGCGGTTCGTGGACGCCGGCGTGATCGTCGTCGACAACTCCTCGGCCTTCCGCAAGGATCCGGCCATTCCGCTCGTCGTCTCCGAGGTGAACCCCGGTGCGATGTCGGGCGTCATCGAGGCCGGGCGCGGCATCATCGCC